>CADCVG010000030.1 GCA_902806075.1 uncultured Rubrobacteraceae bacterium | reverse complement strand
GGCCGAGGAGCACCAGGGCGGCGATGAGGACTGGCTGGTGGATCAGGTAGACGGCGAGCGAGTGGCTCCCCAGAAAGGTTAAAGGCCGCAGCGTGGACGGCGTAGGGGTCGTGCGGGAGACTGGTTTCCGCCGGCCATAGAGCGCGTTGCCGGCGGCGATGCCGAGCAACATCACCCCGAACCAGGGGAAGATCGGCCAGTAGTCGAGCGTGGAGAAGCCCGGCCTGCCCCCGATCCACGCCAGCCAGGGCGACTCGACGACGAAGCCTTGCCGCAGATACACACCCAGGGCTATACAGCCCGCGCCAAGCAAGACGTTCGGGAGCTTCAGCCTGATGAACGGGTAGGCGAGGATGATCGAGGCGCCGATCAGGTGCAGGATGCCGAAGAAGATCATGTCGCGCGGCACGAAGATCCAGGTAAGAAGCGTAATTATCAGACCGTAGGAGAAGATCCTTACCCCCCGCCCGAGGTACTTTAGAGAGACCCTCCGCCCCGGCGACTCTGTCACCCTCGCGTAGCTCAACGTCAGCGAGAGGCCGGCGAGGAAGGTGAAGGTACCCCCGATCACGCGCGCGGCGTTGAGCCCGACCCCTTGCCTGAAGAACCCCACGTCGAAGAGCCCGACGAAGTAGGCGAGGTCGTACGAGAAGTGATACAGGACCATCGCAACAACAGCGACCCCGCGCAACGCGTCTATCTCCCAGAACCTCCTCACAACTCAATCTTAACCCAAAGAGACCAACCCTCTCCGTGGGGCTCCCGGGACGGCGCCGGTAACACACGCGGACCCGCTCCCTATTCGCGTGCTACCGCCTCGAGTTGCTGGCTGCTAAAGGCTGCTCTTCGGGCTGCGCGTGACTGGCCTCGTCACGCGCCTCGCGCAGGGAGCGGACGACGAAGCCGTTCACGCGCAGGAAGGCGGGGACCTCCCGGAGCGAGAAGCTCAACTCGGAGTGGTCGAGCGCCCCGGAGACGGTCACACGGAGGTCCGGCGCGATCCTGGAGACGGCGTAGGACTCGGAGACGGGGAAGTACTTGTCCCGAGGCCCCGAGATGAGCTCGACGGGCGCCTCTATATACCCGACCTCCGCGAGCGGCGAGAGCTCTTTCAGGTCTTCGCGCACCCCCTCCGGGAGCGCCTCGTAGAGCTCATCGAAGCGCCCGGGGTTCCGGTTAGCGAGCAGTTCGACCACGCTCTCCGCCTCCGGTCCCAGGTCAACCGTGCAGCGGTCACGGAGGCCGGCCAGGGGGTCCGGGTCGTAGCGGTAGACCTCCTCTAGCTCGGAGGCGAGTGTATCCCGGTCCTCACCCTCCGGGAGCGCGGCGACCAGCGAGCTGGCGATGACGTAGGAGAGGAAAGAGTCGGTCTCGTAAGTGACGAGCTCTCCGTCCTCCCGGTAGTAGCCGGTGGTGGCGACGTTCAGGACGGTGCGGATATCCGAGTAAGGCGCCACGCCCGAGACGACCGAGACATCCTCTCTCACCTCCGGGTCCCCGGCGGCCAGCAGGGCCAGCGACGCGCCGGTGGAGACCCCGACGAGGCCGACCCCCCCGTCGCGCGCATCCGGTGAGTCGGCGACCTCCCGGGCCACCTCGACGGCCTCGGCGGCGGTCTCCGGCATGATCCTATCGCTCCTCAACCCCGGCAGGTCGGGCACGACCACCAGATAACCGGCCCGGGCGAACCCCTCCGCCAGCCGCCGCACCTCCGGCAACTCCCGCCCCTCCTGAACGGTCCCGTTGACGAAGAAGACAGCGGGCCACGGACCCTCGCCCCCCGGCCTCACGATCAGGGCCGGGTTACCCGCTACGTAGCCGTCCTCGACGACCGGCTCGCGCGTGACGGCCGCGACGGCCGGCATAAGCACGGGTGTCTCAAGCACCGAGGAGAGTACGACCACCGCCCGGGCCTGTGCGGTTATAGGGGACCAGAAGACCACGGCCAGTACCGCCGCCACCGCAAGGAGCGCCAGCAAGAAGAGAAGACGCGACCGGCGGACCGCCTTCGCCTCCCCGCCGGAGGAAGGGGTTGATCCGGGCCGCGCTGCCCCTCGCTCGTTCATAACGACAATTCTAAGGCCATGCCATGCCGGTCGCGTCCCTCCGGAGGGAGTACCTCTCTAAGAACCTCCAGCGCGAGGAACACCCGGGTCCCCCTTGATCGGCGGTGGCAAGGGCGGGTGAGGTTACCATTACGACGCTTCGTGGGCGTTAGCCTGTTTAAACATCGCCGATAGAGGCAACATACTACCCGTTCGTGCAAGCCAGAAGAGAGGAAGTACAGTGAGCGAAGCGTCGAGGCAGCCAAAGGACAAGAACTACAACCTGATCACCGCGCTCTACCAGGCCTCGGATAACGTCGAAACGCTCAAGTCCTACGTCCAGGACGCCCAGCAAGAGGGCGACCAGGAGCTTGAGCAGTTCTTCAACATGATCCTCGAGAACAATCTGAAGGCGGCTCAGCAGGCCAAGGAGATGCTCGTCCCCCGGCTGCAGCAGGAGCAAGAGTAACTCTAGACTAACAGGCTGGGCCGCGGAGAAGCGAGCCAGCCCACGCGGTAACTCAGCGCTTAGTAAGAAGGAGACCAGGGTTTCGTCCCCGGTCTCCTTCTTGCTTTACTGGTTTGCCGGCTCGTCCCCGGCCTCGGTCACCGATCCTTCTTCCCGGCGCCAAGAGGTCTCCTCTCCAGGAGGAGGTACAACAGATCAGGCGCGACCGCCGTAGCAGTACCCCGGCGCCGGGGAGGAGGGCCACGTCGAACATCGTAAGGCCCACTGTGGACAGGGGCTTGCGCCGCCCGTCCTCGTCAGCGGCTCACTACTCCCGTGGCCTCGGCCCAACCGGCTGCCACCCGATCCCCGACTCGCCGGACGGATCGGTCTCGTGGTCGACAGCCCGTACGTAGATGGCTCGTACGCTACCGTCGGAGTCAAGCAGCGAATTCTGCTCCCCAGAGAGTGTCACCAGGGCGGCGGTCGTTTGGTACTGGCACCCCCGTCCTCGTGGACGATCGGAGGGTACTCGCTCGTCGTCCTTGTTCGTAGAGTTGCCGCCATTAAGCATTCTCGGAAACCTGCCCTACTCAATGGAAACCCTTCGGCCGATAATTTGTAGCAGACTTTCCGTCATGCCCGCCTCCCAGATATAGTTGAAGTGTACGCAGCACACCGGGGAAGCGGGAGGAAGGAGGTCCCATGGAGGACGGCGACGCTTACACTCTAACGATGTGGCGCGTCAAGGAAGGGTGCGAGGAGGAGTTTGTGCAGGCGTGGAAGGAAGATCTAGCAGGCTTCTTCTTGAGTCTACCCAACCCTCCGGGCACCGGCACGCTTATACGTAGTGTGGAAGACCCGCAGCTTTTCTACTCGTTTGGGCCCTGGAGGAGCCTTGAGGACATCCGCAAGATGCGTTCGGACCCCCGGGCCCAAGAGGTGATCGGCAAGGTGGCAGCCCTCTGCGAAGAGGCGAAGCCCGGAGCGTTTCGTCTGGTCCTGACCATTCCTTGAGAACTCGCATTAGCGGATCTATAAATCGCTGCGGGAGCGCTTATTCACCGGGTATTCGAGAGGGAGTCTTCCCGGAAACCATCGGCGCTACTCGTTCTTAGATTTAGCAACACTTCCGCCGGAGGCGGGGAGAGAGCCTGCACCTCTCCCCGCCACGAGCCCCTGGAGAACTTCTTGGCTACCTGCGCCGCAAAACAGCGAACGCCAGGATGCCGGAGCCCAGGATCAGGGCGGCGGCAGGCAGTAATGCCGACGGGGTAGCACCGCCACTCGAAGGGAGTCCGCCGGTCATCTCCCCAGAAGTGGTGGTCTCACCGGTAGCGGATGCCGTGATGACGCCTGCGGCGACTCGATCACCAGACTCGCCGGAAGGGTCGGTCTCGTAGTCGTCGGCCGACTGGTGGATGACGAGCGCGCTTCCGTCGGAGTCGAGTAGTGAGTTCTGGCCTCCAGAGAGCGTTACCAGGGCAGCGGTCGTCTGGTAGCTGGCGCTCCCATCCTCGTTCACGATTATGTTCTCAAGGTCTCCGCCGTGCGGCCCTTCAGGATTGTTGAAGCCGTGACTGGCGTCGGTGGGGTTGAAGTGCTCCCCGGCGGCCTCGAAGTCCGGCGTAATAGAGCCCGTCTCGTGGAAGTGGATGCCGTGCTCGCCGGGCTCGACCGCCTGTTGGCCCGGTTGGAGGTTGGCGGTGATGGTGACACCGTTCGGACCCTCGACGAATTCGGCGGTGCCCACCGGGTTGCCTTCCGTGTCCTCAAGCTGCGCTGTAGCCGTGCCCCCGCCTTGCGCGAGTGCCGCGCCCGGGTACAAGGCAAGCAGCAATCCCCCCAACAACGCCAGCAAAACGGCTCTTCTCTCCCTCAATGCCCTCTCCTCTCGACTCTGGACAACTTTCTGCCGCGCCACTCTGCGCGACCTGGAACATTCTACCCACACCGGCCGTGTGGGGCACGGGGCTCGGACGTGTAACATAAGGTTGAGGAACCGGCCGGAGACCTGGGGGCACAACCATGCAAAAGCGCAGACCGTTTCCGTTGCTCGTGGCGCTCGTCCTGGTGGCGGCCGTCTCCGCGACGGACTGCGGCTCCACGGCTGGGAAGTCCTCCCGATCACCACTCAGGGCTCGACCGGGGATCCACCACCGCCGCGACCGGGGAGCGGCTGGAGGAGCGTGGGTAGCACGGCCGTCTCCGGGGACGAGAAGAGAGGATGGTAGGGTTGGACCGAGCATGGAGCATCCGCGATAGGCAGCGAGCCGAATGGAGCGCCGTAGCGCCCGGCTGGCAGCGCAACCGGGAGAAGATGACCGCGCCCACGAGCGTCATCACCGAGAAGATGCTCTCGCTTGCGGGGATACGCGCCGGCCACCGCGTCCTCGACCTCGCGTGTGCCGTCGGCGACCCGGCGTTCGCCATCGCCGGGCTGGTCGGTCCCGGAGGCTACGTCCTCGGCCTTGACCTCTCGCCGGAGATGGTCGAGGCGGCACGGGAGCTGGCTTTGCGGGAAGGGGCGAGCAACGCCGAGTTCCGCACCATCGAGAGCGAGCTGGGCCTCGGCGTCCCCGGCGAGGACTTCGACGTCGCAACCTGCCGCCTCGGCCTGATGTTCATGCCCGACCCCGTGGCGGCCCTCCGGGAGCTGCGGGTGGCCCTCAAGCCCGGCGGAAGGGTGGTGGCAAGCACCTGGGGAGCACCGGAACGCAACCCCAACTTCTCCCTGCCGATGGAGATCATCGCCCGCGACGCCGCCCTCCCGCCCCGGGATCCGAACGCCCCCGGCATCTTCGCCCTACCGAATCCTGAGAGGTTGGAGGGACTCCTGGCAGAGGCCGGGTTCGTAGAGGTCGAGGCGTTCGCCTTCGAGACGCCGGTCGTGAAGGCGAAGGACGCCGAGTCTTACTGGTACGGCGTCAGCACCGTTGCGGGGCCGCTGGTCTCACTGCTCGCCTCCCTGTCGGAGGAGCAGCGCAGGGTCATCCGTGAGGACGTGGTGGAGATGATCGGCGAGATGTTCCCGGAGGGGCCGGTCGAGGTAAGCGGCGAGGCGGTCGTCGCCGTTGGAACGAAACCCCTGTAGGAGCTCCGCGCTAGAGACCTTTGTGCGGCGCGATGCGGCGGTAACGAGCGACGGCGATCATCAGCAGGCCGTAGGCAACCAGCCCGAACGCCACCAGGCCCAAGAGGAAGTACCCGAAAAAGGGCTGATAGAGGACCGCCGCCAGGGCACCGCCGAAGCCCCGAATCTCTTGCGCGTCGGAATGAAAGGCCGCCAGGGAGAGGAACACCCCAATGATGACGAAGACAACCCCACGGGCCGCGACGCCGAACCGTCCGCCGTGCTCGATCCACCCGTCCGTCCCGTCGCCCATCTCGCCGAGCTTGAGGTACTTCCTAAATTCGGCGTGGTAGGCCTCGTAGATCTGGAACAGTCCCCCGCCCACGACCCCCGCCCCGATGGTCGCGAGGATCAACCACCCCAGCGGCTGGGAGAGTAGCCACGCCGTCCAACTCCCGGACGAGAAGCCTTCGCCCTCGCCCACCCCCAGCGCCAACCTGCCGGCGGTGAAGGCGAAGCCCGCATGGATCAAGGCGCTCCCCGCATAGCCGAGGCGCGTAGCAATGCCCTTGAGGTCCGCGCAGTCCTCGTCCGGGTCCATCACGGCCTGCACCGAGCGCCAGAGCACGTATCCCAGAAGACCCGCGACCATCACCCCGAGCATCGCCCGTCCGAAGGGCACGCTCTCCATGACCCGCAGGGTGCCAGCCTGGTCGGTCATGCTCCCTCCCAATCCCACGGCTACGAGTATCGCCAACACCCCCATAACGATATACACGACCCCCTTGGCCGCGTACCCGAACCGCGCCAGCTTCTCCACCCACGGGCTCGCCTGCCGCGCCGCCTCCTCCGCATGGTCGCTGGCGTCCCGGGCTGCATCGCCAGCGACGGAACCTCGTCCAACCATATACGGTGCCTCCATGCGTCAGGTCAATTGTACTCTCGTCCGCATTATCTCCCAAAGCAAGCCCCGATACTGCAATCCCTCGATGCGCCTATGCGACGGGTAGGCGGGCTCACCCCTCTAGCAAACGCGTGAGCCTGAGGAGTACACCCTCGTCCTCGTCCACGACGTAGAAGAAGCGGCCGTCTTCGGTGCCGGCGATTCCCTCGACGCGCGGGAGGCCGGGGAACTCGCGGACGGGGGTAGCTTCTACCTCGCCGGAGGTCCGGTCCTCCGGAAGGGTAACGCGCCAGTGGGTGGAGACGGTGTTGCGGCCGCCGGGGTAGTCTTCTATGAGCAGGCTCTGCGACTGGGAGCTGTCCACGTCGCCGGTGATGGCGTGTAGCTCGCCGCCGACGTAGGTGAGGTCGCGGAAGCCCGCCAACTCCCCGTCGCGGCCCACGGCGTCCACGGTCCAGAAGCCCTTTACCTCGGGCTTCGAGTCGCCCTTCTCGAAGAGGCGTTCGATGCCTTCTACGTCTACGAGGATGGGGCGTCCGTCGGCGGACATTGGGAAGCGCAGGCCGATGAGGAACGAGCCGTCGGGGCGGAAGGTGGCGCCTTCGATGTTGATCGGCCAGTCGCCCTCGCGCACGAGGCCGGCCCATTTCTTCTTTTTCTTCTCCCCGACCTTGATAGTCTCCTCGATGTACGCCTCGTGGCAGTTCGAGCCGAGCGGGACGAGGTCTATGCCGTGCTCTTTGAAGGCGTCGTTGATGAGGCGGTGGAGGACGAAGCTCGGGCGGGCCACCTCTATCTCGGCGGCCGGGTCGTCGGTCGCGCGGAGGATCTCCGTCTCCTTGAAGCGAGCGACGAAGCTGCGTTTGGGCTGCAATGGTCCGCTCTTGCTGCCGAAGTGGGAGCCTACGACGTAGACGTAGCCGTCCTTACGGGTGAGGGCCTCGGCGTCATCGGTGGTCTTTGTATTCCCCACGGCGACGGCGTGGAGGCGCGCTATCTCCCAGTCGGATTCGAGGTCGGTGCCGGTGCCGCTCTTGTGGCCGACGAGCGCGATGCAGTCGGTGACCTCTCCCTCGTCGAGGCACACCCAGAACGCCCGGTCCCAGCCGTGCTCCGCGAGCAGCTTCTCGTTCTCGATCGCGAGCATCCCCGACGCCTCGTTGGGGTACAGGTTAAGGTTGTACTGGTGTAGATCCTCGACGCCGCCGATCCCGTTCGCCACCCTCTGCCTCCTCCATAACACTTATCGTACGCCCATCCTCGGACCACACTACCGGCACCGAGCGGTGGACAAGGGTTTATCACGCAAGAGAGGAGAGTGCGAGATGGCTGGGTGAGGTTGCCAGGGCCAGTTAGGAGTTGGACGCGAAGTAGTCGTCCAGCTCTTTCGACAGCCGTTGTTTTCTCTCTGCGTCGAGAAACGAAGCCTGGAATGAGTTCTTTACCAGCCGGTAGAGGTCGTTCCGGGAGAGATCAAGCCCTTCCCGGGCGGCCTGGAAGTTTTCGTCCATGTAGCCGCCGAAGTATGCCGGGTCGTCGGAGTTCACCGTTACGCACAGCCCGAGGTCCATCATCCGCTTCAGGTCGTGGTCCTGGATGGAGTCGAAGACGCGCAGCTTGACGTTGGAGAGTGGGCACACGGTCAGGGGTATCTGGTCTTCTCTCAGCCTCTCTACGAGCTTCGGGTCCTCTACGCAACGAACGCCGTGATCTATGCGGGACACCTTGAGGTCGTCGAGGGCCTGCCGGATGTACTCCGGCGGCCCCTCTTCACCGGCGTGGGCGACCGTCAGCAGACCATGCTCCCGCGCCTCGTCGAACACGGCCTCGAAGTCCTCCGGCGGATGCCCGGCCTCGGAGGAGTCGAGCCCGACCGCCACGATCCAGTCCCTAAACGGTAGCGAGCTGTGCAGGGTCTCCATCGCCGCCTCCGCGCTGAGGTGCCGCAGGAAACACATTATCAGCTCCGAAGAGAGGCCCAGCCGCTGCTCGCCGTCCTCCAGGGCGCGGCGTATGCCTCTGATCACCGTCTCGAACGGCACCCCTCTGTCGGTGTGTGCCTGCGGGTCGAAGAATATCTCCGCGTGGCGCACGTTCTGGGCCGAGACCTTTTGCAGGTAGGCCCAGGTCAGGTCGTAGAAATCCCGCTCGTTCAGAAGCACCTGCATACCTTCGTAATACAGGTCCAGAAAAGACTGAAGATCACTGAAGTCATAGGCCCGGCGCACCTCCTCCACGGAGGCGTACCGGAGAGAGACCCCGTTGCGCTCGGCGATCTCGAACATCAACTCGGGCTCCAGGGAGCCCTCGATATGGATGTGTAGCTCCGCCTTCGGCATCTCTTGTATAAATTCCTTCGAGACGGCTGACTCCCTCAAGCTCATCTTCCGACCGCTCCTTTCCAACGGTTATCCGTACCCGGAGACCTCTCCGTCTTCAGCATAGATCTGCCGGTAGCATTTCGCCAGGGCCTTAGCCTGGATCTTCGGAGCGCAGCCTGAGGTCCAGTAGCTCCTCGCCGAAGTCCGACGCGGTACTCACGTCGCCCTTTCGATCTCGACGTTGTTCAAGTACTGGAGCCGGAGAACGTCGCCGTCCCGGGCCTCGGGATGATCCCGCCGAAGAAGAAGCCCAGCTCCTCCAGCCGGTCTCCGCCAACAGCTCCAGGAATGCCCACCGGGATCGGTCACGCTGTACATGCGGACGCCATACGGCTTGTCCTCGGGTGGATCGGCGCGAACACCGGTCGCCGTGGCTTTTATAATTGATCTATGTCTACGCCAATTTTGGCCACTAAACTTTATATTCCCCCACCTCGGCCTAAAGTTGTCCTCCGCCCCCGCCTGATCGAGCGTCTGAACGAGGGCCCGCACCGTAGACTGACCCTCGTCTCCGCCCCCGCCGGCTTCGGCAAAACCACGCTGCTCAGCGAATGGATCGCAGGTTGCGGGCGACCGGCCGCCTGGCTGTCGCTGGACAGAGGGGACAACAACCCCACGCGCTTCCTGGCTTACCTCGTAGCCTCTTTGCGGGCGGTCGCGGCGGATATCGGCGAAGGGGTGTTGGGTGCGCTCCAGTCCCCTCAGCCACCACCGACCGAATCGATCCTGACGGACCTGCTCAACGAAATAAGCGCCGTCCCGGACGATTTCGTTCTCGTCCTCGACGACTACCACGTTATCGATGCCAGACCGGTCGACGATGCCCTCGCCTTCCTGCTCGATCACCTGCCGCCACGGATGCACCTGGTCATCGCCACCCGCGAGGACCCGCGTCTACCCCTGGCGCGGTTGCGCGCCTGGGACCAATTGACCGAACTGCGCGCCGCAGACTTGCGTTTCACCCCCTCCGAAGCCGCCGAATTTCTCGAAGGGGTGATGGGCTTGAGCCTCTCAGCGGAAGACATCGCCGCCCTGGAAACCCGCACAGAAGGCTGGATCGCCGGCCTGCAATTGGCCGCAGTTTCAATGCGGGGACACAAAGACGCCACCAGCTTCATAAAATCCTTCACCGGCAGCCACCATTTCGTACTGGACTATCTGGTCGAAGAAGTCCTGCAACAGCAGCCCGAAAGCGTGCAGGCTTTCCTGCTGCGCACGTCTATCCTCGACCGTCTGTGCGGACCACTTTGTGATGCCGTTCTGCTCGACCCCTCTGTTTCCGGGCAAGAAACCCTGGAATATCTCGAACACGCCAACCTGTTCCTCGTCCCCCTGGACGACGAGCGGCGTTGGTACCGCTATCACCATCTGTTTGCTGAGTTGCTGCGGCAGCGACTGCACCAGGGCACCGCTTCGTCTACAGGGGATGAGGTGGGGGGCGTGGCTAAATTACACGTACGTGCCAGCCAATGGTTTGAAGACAATGGTCTGGAGGTTGAAGCTTTTCAGCATGCGGCGGCCGCAAACGATGTTGAGCGCGCTGAGCGCCTCATTGAAGGAGAGGGGGTGCCCCTGTACTTTCGGGGCACAGTGGCCCCTGTACTGAAGTGGCTAGAGTCGCTTCCCAAGACGGTGTTGGATGCCAGACCCTCGTTGTGGGTGATCTATGCCTCGGTGTTGTTGCTTGTCGACCACACCGCCGTCGAACAGAAACTACAAGCTGCTGAAGCAACCCTGCAAGACATCGAACCAGACGACAGAACCCGAGACCTTGTAGGACGTATTGCCTCCATGCGGGCTACGTTGGCTGTCATTCAGCACGATGCAGAAACCATCATTAGCCAGTCGCACCGTGCCCTGGAGTACCTGCACCCCGACAACCTGCCTCTCCGCACCGCAACTACCTGGACGCTGGGGCACGCCCATCAGCTTCAGGGAGACCGTGCCGCGGCCAGGAAAGCCTATGACGAAGTTATATCTACCGGTAAATCGTTTGGGGATTCCGTCTACACCATAGCGGCTACGATAAATCTTGGTCAATTACGGGAAGCAGACAACCAGCTGTCTCTGGCTGCCGAGAGCTACCGACGCGTCCTGCAATTAGCAGGTGATCCGCCGCAACCGATTGCCTGCGAAGCGTGTCTTGGCTTAGCCCGTATTACCTACCAATGGAACGACCTGGATGCCGCCCAACAGCACGGGCAACAATTTATCCAGCTGACGCGGCAGATGGGAAGCGTCGACTCCTTCGCTTCGTATGATGTGTTTCTCGCCCGCCTGAAACTTGCCCAGGGAGATGTGGCCGGCGCGGTCGCTATTCTAACCAAGGCCGAAGAGTTCGTACGCCAGCATAGCTTCGTGTTTCGGATGCCTGATGTTGCCGCCGCACAGGTGCTTACCTTGCTTCGCCAGGGCAATCTGGCGGCGGCCGCTCATCTGGCTGAGACGCACGACCTCCCCCTCAGCCAGGCACGGGTACACCTGGCCCAAGGAGACACGTCCGCAGCACTGGCGGCGCTGGGGCCATTGCGCCGGCAGGCAGAGGCAAAGGGCTGGGAGGATGAACGGCTCAAGGTTATGGTTGTACAGGCGCTCGCTCACCATGCACATGGCGAAAAGGACGAGGCTGTGCAACTGTTGGGTGACGCGCTGGCGCTGGCAGAGCCGGGCGGCTTCATCCGTATCTTTGTCGACGAAGGTACCCCAATGGCTCAACTATTGGCCGAAGCAGCCGCCCACGGGATTATGCAGGACTATACAGCCAAGTTGCTGGCTGCATTCGAAGCCGAGGCGCAGAAGCGCGAAGACAAATCCTATTTGCCCCCTGCCCGACTTGCCCAGCCCCTTACCGAGCCATTGAGCCAACGCGAGTTAGAAGTACTGCGACTCATCGCCCAGGGACTCTCGAATCGTGAGATCAGCGAGAGGCTCTTCCTCGCCCTGGACACGGTCAAAGGGCACAACCGCAGAATCTTTGGCAAGCTACTGGTCCAGAGGCGCACCGAAGCTGTGGCAAAAGCCAGATCCCTCGATATCCTCCCCCGCCAAAACTAAAAACAACACCTCTAACCAACACCAAAGTGTCTGTACGTCAACACCGTACGGTAGCTATGCTCCTGTACATAGAACAACGGCTACGAAAGGTGCAGGGTAATGGCAAACGAACTCAATCCAAAAAATCAGAATCAAGGGCCATCTGGACCGTCCTAGCCGGCCTTCTCATGTGGCGCTTGGCGCCTCGGTTGGCAGGCCACAGCGATGCTGCATTACAACGGTTAGGAAAGGAGTCTGGGTAGCAACAGGATGAGAGCTACGGGGACGAATGGTTCGCCGACGATGAGGAGGTATTAGGTGATGGCCGAGAAAAGAAGCGAGGGTTTGCTGGTAAGGGCCACCCCCTGGAGCAAGCCAAGCGGATCAGCAGGTCGATGGTGGAGGTGCAGGTCGTGGATGGCGCACTCCTCCTCGATGCTGACCCCACATGGGCAGGGGCGATTAACACCGTTTTGGTCACGAAGGGCGTGAGGGTCAGCCAGCTGTGCCGACGGCAAAAGGATGTGACCTTGGCAGGAGCGAAAGGAGAAAAACGATGACATGAACCAGTGGCATAGATGTCGCCAACCTTGGCGTAGTCAAAAAGGAGAAAAACGATGAACAGGGAAGAAAAAATGAATACACACAAAACAGCCGCCAGATTTTTCGGAGTGTTTTTCCTCATATCGTTCCTCGCTTATGGAACGGGCACTGCACTCATTCAGTCTATTGTTAGCGCTCCGGATATCCTTTCGAATGTCTACGCCAACACAACGCTGATTGTCGTTGCGGCCATCCTCATGGGCGTGGTTCATACGTTTACGAATATCGGGTTGCCGTTAGTGTTGCGTCCGGTCCTAAAGCCACGCAATGAAACCCTATATTTTGGTTATCTCAGTGCAGCAATAGTCGCGACAGTAAGCCTTCTAGTCGGCGTGATATTTTTGCTGTTACTCCTTCCGCTTAGTGATGCATACATGACATCCGGCTCCGCCGTTACAGGCCAGGATGAAACGATGGCTATCCTCCTGAGGGAGGCGAACTACTATTCGTACAACATTGGAATGGCCATATGGAGCTTGGGCGGATTGATGTTCTGCTCTATTCTGTATCAGTATAAGCTCATTCCGCGACTCATCTCAGTATGGGGTATTGTGGGATATATAGTCTTCCTATCGGGTTCCATTCTGGCGATATTCGGACTGGACTTTAGCTTAATTCATACTGCGCCGGGAGCCTTATTCGAAGTCTTTCTAAGCTTATGGCTTATCGTCAAAGGATTCAAATCATTTGCGATCGTATCCGAGTCTGCCCAAGCAGATATGAACGAGAGCGCTAAAAGGAGTCTATCTAGAGTATGAAATGACCAAATGGACAGATGGTTATCGTCGGCACACACAGGAATAGGGACATGTTAAACAAGCGCAACCCAAAAACTGACCCGGGTGAACCAACAGTCTATCAAATCAGGATCAAGGGTCATCTGGATCGTCAATGGACAGATTGGTTTGAGGGCCTGGCTATCACTCCGGAAGACAACGGCGATACGCTCTTGACTGGCCCGGTCGTCGATCAAGCCGCGCTGCATGGCTTGCTGAGGAAAGTGCGTGATTTGGGAATGCCCTTGATCTCGGTAATTCAGTCGGAGAAAGGAGAACAGGTGTACCTGGACAGTGAAGGAGAGACACCATGAAGGCAGTCGTTCAAGAAACGTACGGCTCAGCCGCGGTCCTGAAGACATGCGACATCGACAAGCCCGAGATCGGCGACGACGAGGTGCTGGTTTGCGTCCGGGCCGCCGGGGTCAACCCAGGCGACTGGGCGATCATGAGCGGCCTGCCGTACATAGCCCGCCCGGTCTACGGGCTGCGCAAGCCAAAGAACGCCGTCCGAGGGACGGACGTGGCGGGGACGGTCGAAGCCGTCGGCACCGGCGTGTGGCGGTTGCAGCCTGGTGACGAGGTCTTCGGCTGGTGCAGTGGGCTCGGTGGGGCCTTTGCCGAGTACGCGTCCGTCTCCGAAGACGCACTGGCGCTGAAGCCGGCCAACCTCAACTTCGAACAGGCTGCGTCCGTTCCTATGGCCGGGCACGTCGCCCTCCAGGCCCTTCGCGATCATGGCGGCGTTCGAGCCGGGCAGAAGGTTCTGATCAACGGCGCCTCCGGAGGCATCGGCACCTTCGCTGTGCAGATCGCGAAGGCACTCGGCGCCGAGGTTACCGGCGTGTGCAGCACGCGAAACGTGGACATGGTCCGATCGATCGGCGCTGATCACGTCATCGACTACACTCGTGAGGACTTCACGCACAAGGATCAGCGCTACGACTTCATCCTCGACAACGTAGCGAACCATTCGCTGTCCGACCTCCGACGCGCGCTCACCCCGACGGGAACGCTTGTGCCAAACGGCGGAGGGTTCGAGAATCATTGGTTCGCAAACGGCGGTCGCGTGATCAGCGCGCACGTGTTGAATCGGTTCGTGAGCCACAGGCTGCGGCCGTTTCTCGTCTCGCCGAAGTTCGAGGACCTGGTCATCCTCAAGGAGCTGATTGAAGCCGGCAAGGTCACGCCGGTCATCGACCGCACCTATCCGCTGAGCGAAACCCCCGAGGCGATCGGTCATGTGGGAGAGGGACACGCTCAAGGAAAGATCGCCGTCACCGTCAGACACACGTCCTGCAACGGATCGGGGCAACATGGCAACCAGTCAGACAAGAGAGCCGACGTGCACCTCTCGCGCATCGAGGCGTCAATTTCCTGCCCCGAGGGCAGGTTGGAAGGGAACTGAAATGACGAACCATCCGACAACCTCGAAACGGCCTAGCGCCGACATCTCCCAACGCAAGGTTGCGCTAACGGCAGCAATTGGCCTGCTGGTCATGGCGCTGCTGGCGCCCTTCGCGCTGTTTGGTGTGCTTCAGACCCTCGTCGTACCAACAGACGCAGCGGCAACGGTCCAGAACATCATTGCCTCCGAAGGGCTCTTTCGTATCGGTATTGTGGCCTTCCTGATCGTGATCATGCTGGATGTCGTGGTCGCCTGGGCACTCTATATCCTGCTGAGACCGGTCAACCGTACCCTCGCGCTCCTGACGGCATGGCTGCGGTTGGTCTTTTCCGCTGTATTCGGATACGCGCTGGTGAATCTCCTCGACGTCGCGCAGCTCGTTGGCGGCGCTGAACAGTCTGCGCTTCAAGGGGAGCCGCTCCAGGCACAGGTCATGTCATCCATCGCTTCGTTCGACAACGGCTGGACCGGCATTGCCTTGGCGATCTTCGGTCTCCATCTCTTCGGCCTTGGATACTTGCTGTTCAGGTCAGCCCATTTTCCCAGGTTCCTCGGTGTTCTCGTGGCCATCGCTGGTGGCGGATACCTGGCCGATTCGTTCGGAATGATCCTGGTCCCTGACTACGCGTTGAGCATCGGCGCGTTTACGTTCGTTGGCGAAGCGTTGCTAATCGTCTGGCTGTTCTGGAGAGTCATCAAGGGATTCCCATCCGAATCGGAAAGCCTTGGCGCATAGGCGACGGAGCAACGGCTCACGCAGCCGACCACCCTGGTCCCATGAGCCGATGAAGGACAAGGAGCTCACGATGAGTGTCACACCTTCGATGACCGGCAAGACCGTATTGATCACCGGTGGCACCGGCGGGATCGGCAGGGCGGCTGCGATCGGCCTTGCCTCCATGGGTGCCCGGGTGGGCATCACCGGCCGCGACCGGACCCGGGCCGAGCGGGCCCCGCCGCGATCGCCCGCGAGTCGGGCAACCCCGCGGTGGACGTCTTCGTCGCCGACATGTCGTTGCAGACCGAGGTCCGGCGGTTGGCCGGCGAGATTCTCTCCGCGTACCCGCGGCTGGATGTGCTGCTCAACAACGTCGGCGGGTTCTGGGCCCACCACCACGTGACCGCCGACGGGCTGGAGCACACGTTCGCCCTCAACCACCTCGCGCCGTTTCTGCTGACGAGCCTCCTGCTGGAACGGCTCATGGCCAGCGCACCGGCCCGTGTCGTCCGGCGCGCATGGCCAGGGAAAGATCGACTTCGACGACCTGATGGGCGAGCGGAAGTACTCCGGACAGCGGGCCTACAGCCAATCGAAGCTGGCCAATGTGATGTTCACCTATGAACTCGCCAGGAGATTAGAGGAGACAGGTGTCACCGCGACCGTGCTGCACCCCGGCGTGACCCGCACCGCCTTCGGCGCGGAGGACCCCGCCCATGCCATGGCCCCCATAATCGCGGCCCTGCGACCGTTCATGAGAAGCCCCGAACGGGGCGCGGACACCGCGACCACCGTCCGCCTGTGGCAGGTCAGCGCCGATCTCGTCGACCTCCCAGTCGACGCGCGGCACTGACCCGAAGGCAGGCACGCTTATGAGAATCGGCGTACACCTGGTCAACTTCGACTTCCCCGACGGCCCGGAGTCGGTCGCACCGACGCTGGCCAAGGTCGGCTCCGCCACCGAGGCCGCCGGATCGCGTCGAGCAGTTGCGACCGGGTGAAGACGCACCTGGGCTGGCGCGCCATGGCGGCCAGCAGGGCGAACTCGGTGGCGGTCAGCTCGATCGCTTCGTCGCCCCGCCTCACACGCATCCGCGGCACGTCGAGTGTCAGATCCCTCGTCCGGAGGGTCTCGGTCTGTCCGGTCCCAGCGTGCCCGTGCAGCACCGCTCGGACCCGTGCCACCAGCTCGCGTGGGCTGAACGGCTTCGTGACGTAGTCGTCGGCCCCCAGCTCGAGGCCGATGATCCGGTCCGTCTCGTCGTCGCGGGCGGTCAGCATGATGATCGGCAGCTCGCCGTTCCGGCGGAGCGTCCACGTGACGTCGAGCCCGTCGAGCCCCGGCAGCCCGAGGTCGAGGACGACGAGGTCCGGCGCGTCGGTCTGGACGCGCATCAGCCTCATCTCCGCTGCCAGCGGTCACCACCGCGATGCCCGCCGCTCGATCCTCGGCTCCGGCGAGATGTTCGTGGCGCTCGGGCGCGGGAGTGTGGGCCCCGAGCGCGCTCTCGCGTCGCAAGCTGGGCGAGAAGCGCTGGGCTGAGGTCCGCAGGGTGTCTTTGATCGGCTCCAGGAGGCACTTGGCAACGGGCAGGTTGAGGAGTTTTACACCATGCGCCTGAGGGTGGGCGTAAAGTGAGTCGAGGCGACCATCGAGATGCCAGATGCAACGTGGGTGGGCCTGCTAATAACTGTGGCCGTACAATTATTCACTCTGACTGCATGTTCCGGTGGGTCGCGGGATGCAGGTGTAGTAGATTATCCGACAGACGTATTTTACGCGAAGGCGATCGGGTTACATTCCCGAGCAGCCCATGAGCGTCAAACCTTCTGCAAGGCTTGCGGCGCCTATGTGTGACAGGGTTTATGTCCTAGCTTGGTCAGGGCCAGGTGGCCGACGAACTCGCCCTCGGGGGAGACCGCCACGCAGGAGCTCATCAACCCGCTCTCCTGCAGCTCCCGGATGCGGTCCGGGTAGTAGATGTCGTCCCGGTCGTAGCTGTAGCCGTAGGAGCGGTAGACGACGCGAGAGAGGGCCGGAGACTCTTCGGGGCGCATCATCCGGATCTCCAATGGAACGTCCCCGGAAGCGGCGGAGGCTCCGGCGGTCTCATGATGTTCGTCCACCGAGAGGTGATCCCGAACATCGGCATGGGGCAGGGCCTTGATCAACTCTACCCGGTTGCCGCGCCGCCCCAGGTTGACGAAGCGAACCTCGTCGGCGAACGAACGATGCACCATCTCGCTCAGGACCGGGTCGTCGCCGTCCTTGAAGCACTCGTAATCGAAGGGCAGCCCCTGGTCCTCGACCGCGACCACGACCTGTCCGGGCCGGCGGAGGACGAGGACGTCGTAACGCCCGTCGTTGCCCGGCTCGAAGGCGTGCTCGATAACGTTCCGGCAGACCACCTCGACGACGCGGTCCAGGTGCTCGGCCGCTTCATCACGCAGTCCCAGCCGGTGGGCCGTTTGTCTCACGAAATCGATCAGGGGCGGCAGGAACCCGGCGTCGGCGGTGACCGTGACGCGAGCAGCCAGTTGCTCCAGCTTCTCCGTCTCATCCTTCTCTCTCACGAACGACACCTCCTAGCGATGGTTGCTCCATCCACGTCTCGTTCCGGGTGTTTTAGGTAATCATGAGCCGCACACTTGGTTCGAGTCAACCGGCTTCCCACCAGAGCGAGCTCGTCCGGAAGCTGCAAGTACCTCCGTAGTGCTCCTGCATCCTTACGAGATCAGCCCATGCTCGCCATCCGAAGCCGGCGGGATACTTCGCCCCGCTCGCCGGCTACGCCGCCTTCTACTGGGAGAAGACAGACGTGAGGTTACTCCGCGACTGACAGAGAACCTTTAAGGTCTGGAATCCTGCTCGCCGAAGGCGTGAAGGAGGTGCGCTTTGAGTGAGTGACCGGCTAGATACGTGGACGGTACCCTGGTACGATCGGCTTTACTCGCTGGTCGAGGAGAGCTCTGTAAGGAGGCGAGGTGTTCGAGGGATTCGAGCGGGTCCGGATCGAGACCCGGGGGGCAACTATTAACGCGGTACGCGGGGGCGAAGGAGAGCCGGTCTTGTTGCTCCACGGCTATCCGCAGACTCTCGCCATGTGGCATCTGGTCGCGCCCCGCCTGGCCGAGCGTTTTACGGTCTTGGCGACGGACCTGCGGGGGTACGGGGATAGCTCCAAGCCGCCCGCCGGCGAGGATCACGCCGGCTATTCCAAGCGCGCGATGGCCGAAGATCAGGTAGAGGCGATGGTAGCCCTGGGCTTCGACCGGTTCGCGGTCGTCGGGCACGACAGGGGAGGGCGAGTCGGGCACCGGATGGCCCTGGACCACCCGGACAGGGTGGCGAAGCTCGCGGTACTCGACATCGTCCCTACCCGCCACGTCTTCGAGACCGCGGACAAGGACCTCGGGATGACCTACTATCATTGGTTCTTCCTCGCCCAGCCCTATGACCTGCCGGAGAAGCTGATAGGCTCCGACCCTGGCTACTACCTGCGCAAGAAGCTGGGCGGGTGGGGAACGGGCCTGAAGGCGTTCGCGCCGGAGGCCCTCGCCGAGTACGAGCGCTGCTTTCTTGACCCCGAGACGATACACGCGAGCTGCGAGGACTACCGGGCCGCGGCGAGCATCGACCTGGACCACGACGAGGCCGATGTGGGCCGCAAGGTGGCGTGCCCGCTCCTTACCCTCTGGGGCCGCAACGGCGCCATGGAGAAGCTCTACGACGTGCCAGAGGTCTGGCGCGGGTACGCCCTGGACGTGCGGGGCGGGCCCCTGGACTGCGGTCACTTCCTTACCGAAGAGAGACCCGAGGATACGGCGGAAGAGCTCTTGTCCTTCCTCGAGAGCTAGGCGCCGGGTGAACGCGCCCGTTTTAGAGACGAACGCGAGCTGCACCGCGACCCCGCCGGGGATTGTCCGAGGCGATGCTGCCCGCTGTGGGGGAGGACGAGGTGCTCGATAGGGTTAGGACGTTCGTGCTGGTTCACGGGGCCTTTCACGGGGGCTGGTGCTGGAGGAGGGTAGCGGACCGTCTGCTCTCTTCGGGCAACCGCGTGTATACCCCCACGCAGACAGGGCTCGGGGAACGCGCGCACCTCCTCGACACCAACGTCGGTCTCGACACCTTCGTCGAAGACGTGGTGGGCGTTATCGAGGCCGAGGAGCTTGAGGACGTGATCCTGGTGGGCCACAGCTTCGGCGGTATCTGCATAACGGGGGCCGCCGACCGCGTGCCCGAGCGCCTGCGTCGTCTCGTGTACCTGGACGCCTTCATCGTCGAGGACGGCGGGACGGCCTTCGACCTGCTCCCCACAGACGTCGTCGCCGAGAGGGTGAGGGAGGCCGAGGAGTACAGCGGCGGGTTGGCGATGCGCCCCTTCCCCGCGTCCGCGTTCGGGATCTCAGAGCCCGAAGATGTTGCCTGGGTAAACCGTCGCCTGACCCCCCACCCGCTGAAGACCTACACGGACAGGCTGGTCTTGAACAACCCCATCGGAAACGGGAGACCATGCACGTACTTGACATGCACGGAGCCCCTTTACCCCCCGACAGAGTCCAGCCGGCGTTGGGCCGCGGCTCGGGACGATTGGGAAGTGCGGGAGATACCCTCGGGCCACGATGCCATGATCATCTCGCCCGAGAAGGTCGTCGAAACCTTGCTGGAGATCGCCGACGAGCCGGCGTAGGCACCCCGGACCGTTCTTCTCGCCGCCGTTCCGGCTACATCTACGAGCCGCACACTACGTAACGAAGTCTGAGACGGCGGGGCCGCCGGTACAGGTAGCCCCGCTCGTCGGTACGCCGTCCTCGCGCTACCCTTGCCTCTCCCCGTCGACCTCCAGCTCCACCCTGTCGTCGTAGAAGCAGAAGTGCCCTTCGACCTTCTGGGCCTCAGGCAGGGGCTCAGGGTAGCCCCACCCGGCATCCTCGACAAGCTCGCCGCCCACCTCCGCCGACCAGTGCGATCCGACGCCCTTATACGGGCAGACGGTCTTTGTCTCGCTACCGACCAGGACCTCCGTACGCACGTCCTCCGGAGGGAAGTAGTAGCGCGGAGGCAGGCTGGTCTCGAAGAGGATCTTCGGCCGGTCGGTCTCGGCTACGACCTCGCCGTTGACCCTGACCCTGACGTGCCGCGAGCTCTCGAGTACGTCCACCCGGTGATAGGGGTCGTGGGGATGGCCGATGGTCTCCTCGTCCTCTTCCAGCCATTTGTCCATCGCGCCCTGGTAAAAGGCCACATAGCCGGCGATGGGCGGGGCCTCCTCCAGAGGCTCCGGGTAGCCCCACACCGCGTTCTCGGCGACCCTATCCCCTACCCGCACCGAGCGGTAGGCAGCATCGCCCTTGAACGGGCAGTGGGTAGTGTGGTTACTCTCTTCGAGGAGGTCGTGGCGGAGGTCCTCCTCTGGGAAGTAGTAGATAGGCAAGTGTCCGGTCTCGTGCAGTATCTTCACCCGCCGGCTGTCGGCGACCGTCTCGCCGTTAAAGACCGCCCGCACCCGCTTGGGGCAGTCCTCGAAGTACAGGGTGTGAGCCTTCAGCACCGAGGTGTCGAAGTTGAACGCACCACCGTGCCTCTCACCAAACGGGCCGGTTCCTTTCGCTAGCGCCATGTACCGTTTCCTTTCTCACTAGATCGTGCCGGGTAACCTTCGCTCCTCTTCGGCACGCATGACTTGATGCTAACACGAACAAAGCGAAGCCTAGTCTAGTAAATCGGAAGGGTTAGCCCTCACGACGGTACACCCGGACGAACGAGGCTCGCCTCGTAGGCCAGGATAACCGCCTGCACCCGGTCGCGCAGGCCGAGCTTGGTCAGGATATGCGCGACATGCGTCCTGACGGTAGTCTCCGCCACATAGAGTTCCCTGGCGATCTCGCCGTTCGAGAGTCCGCGCGCGACGAGCTTTAGCACGTCCAGTTCGCGCTGGGTAAGTGCCTCCAGCCGTGCGGGTCTGGTGCCGGGGCGCGGGCGGCGCGAGAACTCGGCGATGAGCCGACGGGTAACCTGCGGGGCGAGCAGGGCGTCACCCCGCGCGACGACGCGCACCGCCGAGAGGAGTTGTTCGGCCGGGCCGTCCTTGAGCAGGAAACCGCTTGCGCCGGAGCTGAGCGCCTCGTAGACGTACTCGTCGAGGTCGAAGGTAGTGAGGATCAGGACCCGCGGTCCTTTCTCGGGGTCGGTCACGATTCCGCGGGTGGCCTCGAGCCCGTCGAGCACCGGCATGCGGATGTCCATCAGGACCACGTCGGGTCGGAGCCGCACCGCGACCTCGATGGCCTCGTGTCCGTTACCGGCTTCGCCTACCACCTCGATGTCCGGCTCGGAGTTGAGGATCACCCGAAAACCGGTGCGCACCAGCTCCTGATCGTCGGCGACGACCACCTTTATGCTCACGTCGTTCTCTCCTCCACGATGTGCTCGCTGGAAGGGATACTGAGAGGAAGCCGTGCGCGGACGAAGTATCCTCCACCTTCCCGCTCTCCGCTCTCGAAGACGCCCCCGTAGAGGGCGGCTCGTTCGAGCATACCGATAAGGCCGTGGCCCGAGCCGCCACCCTCTCCCGTCCCGGCACCATCGTCGAGAATCTCGAGTCTCACCTCGTCGTCTCTGTAGTGGATCGCCACCCGGGCGTGAGCCGGCCCGGCGTGCTTGAGGACGTTGGTGAGCCCTTCCTGTACGATCCGATAGGCGGAGAGATCCACACCGGGCGGCAGGGGCTTGGCTTCGCCTTCCACGCTCAACTCCACGGGCAGCCCCGACTCGCGAAACTGCTCGACGAGTGTGTTCAGATGCCGCAGACCGGGCTGGGGAGCGAGCGCCGGCTCCTCGTCAGCGCGACGCAGGATCCCGAGCATCCGGCGCAACTCCACGAGCGCCTGCCTGCCACTCGTCTCGATAGATCCCAAAGCTCCCCGAGCGTCATGCTGTTCTCTGTCGATGAGGCGCTGAGCGGCTTGAGCCTGTATTACGATCACGCTCACGCTGTGCGCCACCACGTCGTGCAACTCGCGGGCGATTCGAGCGCGTTCTTCGGCCACGGCCACCCGTGCCCGCTCCTCGCGTTCGCGCTCCAGTACTGCGGCCCTGTCCTGGAGTCGGGCGGACTGGGTCCGTTGCCTGCGGAAGGCCCACCCAGCCAGCCATAAGGTAGCCATGAAGATCCAGGAGGGGACCGTGTCCTGGCGGGGGTCGCCCGCGATGAGATAGGGAAGGTCCGTTGCGACGATCACCGCGCCGGCGATCACCCCACCAATGGCTGCCCGGCGCAGTTCGGCGTAGGCTGTTGTCGAGTAGAAAGCCACAAGCAGGGCGAGGAAGCTCTCGATGGGAGCCTGATCGACGGACTGGGGAAGGAAGATCTCCCTCTGGATCAGTACCGCGACCACGATCGCGAAAAGCGTCGCGATGGGCACCCGGCGTCGCAGCACAAGCGTTAACCCGACCAAGACAAAGATGACCGTGTTCTCCAGCCGAGGCCCCGGGATGCCCATGTCAGAAGGAAACGGAGCCACCCAGATCTCGTAGAGCGCCGCTCCGCTTAGTGCGGCGGCCAGCAAGAGGTCCAGCCCCCACGCGAGACGCTCGCGCGTCGTCTTCGTAACAGTACCAAGTAGCACACCCGAAATGTATCCCTTCTTGCCACCTGCCGCATCATCTCTTTCGATGACGTTCTGCGCCCGAGGTCATCCTCAAGGACGACGCGAAGATCATCATCCAGGATGAGGACACACCCGTCTACGCGCCGTACGCTGTGTTGCAACGGTTGTCGATCCGAGGAAAGGCGGTACATGATGGACAAACAGATGTGGCCCAGGTTGGGCGCGGCGAGTGGGATGCTCTTCGTCGCGCTCCTCTTGGGCGGAGAAAGCCTCCCGCTGGCTGATGTCGTGCCGTGGGAGCTTTTTGGGCTGATCTTGTTCGTCCCGTTCCTGGGCTACCTGTTCGCCGTTCTGCGCCAAGCGGAGGGTGGGGACGGATGGCTCTCCGCAACGGCCCTCGGTGCCGGCCTGGTCGCCCTAGCAGTGAAACTCGCGAGCTTCGCCCCTTTCATCGCCGCACGGGAGGCTGGGGCTGGTACTCAGATCGAAGGCGCACTGATCGCCATGAACAACGCCTCCTTCATACTCACACTGGCCCCTCTGGGCGTTATGGCCGCTGCGGCGAGCGCCCTCATCATCAGAACAGGCGCCTTGCCCGTCTGGTTAGGCTGGGCGGGTGCTGTAACCGCTTGCGCCCTGCTCGTCAATAGCGCGTTCCTAAACGCCGAGTTCGGGCCGGCTTTCATACTCTTCCTGCTCTGGACGGTACTGACGAGCGCCATTATGACCCGGCGTGCCGGCGCAGCGAGGACGAAAGGGTCGACCGGCCCCGCATCCGTAAGGCCCGAGCCCGTACGGTGACGGCTCACGGCCATGGGAGAGCTTCGAGAAGGCTTGCTAACGTAAGGGATGTAGGAGCAGCAAGCGGGACGACGGGTAAAGTAACTGGCCGCGCCTCTATCTAAGCAGGTAGAGGCGCGCCTTTGGGCAGTCCATCGGACGCCTCTCCTACGGAACCTCCGAAGAGCGTAAACGGTGCATGCCTCTCCGACGAAGCGCCAAGACGCCAGATGCGCTACCCCGGCGATCTAACCACTGAGGAGTGGGCCGTACTCGAACCTCTGGTCTGCCGGCCCTCGTGCAGAAGACGGCCGAGCGTTTGGCCCACACGCCGCATGCTGGACGCCGTCTTTACGTTCTGCGTTCGGGTTGCGCTGGTGTCTCTCACTCCACGACTTTCCTCTGTGGCAGACGGTCGCCTACCAAAGAACCTTCAAAAGCTCGTCGTTAAACAACGGCTCCGTACCTTGCTGGCCGATGCAACAGAACCTCGCGTGTCGAGTCGACGACCACAGGTCATACCTCGAGGTAAGCGCAGGACGAGTGCGAGTAGAATAACCGTTGTCGTCCACCGTACAGAGGAGTTACTCACGGCTTCCACCAGACAACAGGTGCTCTCCCGCGCGGACGCGAGGGGCAGGTTCGGAGCACCGAAGCCCGTCTTCGAGGTCTCGCCCATCAGCGAACTGTCAGGCTCGCATGCCCCCGACGGGCGGGCGCCGGTAGCCGGAGTCGAGCATTGCGGCACCCGGTGGCATTACGACCTCGCCGAGGAGCCTGTCCCCGAAGGAAGCGGGAGGAGGCCGCCAGGGACGAGAACCCGTGTACGAACCCGGCCGCCGGGAGCCGGAGACACGGGACGGCCCGTGCGGTTCTGCTCGGATCCTGAGCGACTCCTTCTTTCCGGTCCGACGGCCCCGGTTGGTCGCCCGCCGTCGAAGCTGGCCCGGCGCTGATGTGATGCGGGTCGAGCGGCTCCCCGGAATCGAGCAGGTGGACGAGGCAACGTGGCGCGCGCTCGAGCCACCGAATTTCCCGTTCTTCGACTTCGAGTTCCTGCGCGCGCTCGAACGCTCGGGCAGCATCGGGGATGCTACCGGGTGGTCGCCGGTCTACCTCGTCTGCAAGGACGACATAGGACGCGTCCTCGGCGCGCTCTGCCTCTACCTCAAGACGGATAGCTATGGCGAGTACATCTTCGATTGGGAGTGGGCACGGGCTTACCAACGGCACGGGCTCACATACTACCCGAAGCTCGTAGCCGCGGTGCCGTTCACGCCCGCGACCGGCCCGAAACTACTGGTGCATGGCCCCGACGCCGGCCGCGCGGCGGTGACGCGCGCCTTGCTCGACGCGGCGCAGAGGCTCGGCGACGAGCGCCGCGTCAGTTCGTCGCACGCGCTCTTCCTCCCCGAGGAGGAGCTCGACGAGTTCGCCGAGCGCGGGTTCGCGGTGCGGCATTCGCTGCAGTTCCACTGGCGCAACCGCGGCTACGACGCGTTCTCCGATTACCTGGACGCGCTGACCAGCAAGCGGCGCCGCCAGGTCGCGCGAGAGCGCCGCCAGCTCGCAGGCGAGGGACTCGAGATCGAACGTCTCACGGGGGAGGCGCTCTCCCCCGAGCACGCGGCCATCATGTACCGGTTCTACCTCGGCACGCTCGACAGGAAATGGGGCATGCCGTACCTAACCGAGGGGTTCTTCGCCGAGGTCTTCCGGACGATGCGCGACCGCATCCTACTCGTCCTCGCCCGCGACGGCGCGGGCCGCCCGGTCGCAGGCGCGCTCAACTTCTTCAAGGGCCAGACGCTCTACGGCCGCTACTGGGGAGCGACAGAAGGGCGGCGCAACCTGCACTTCGAGCTTTGCTACTACCAGGCGATCGAGTTCGCCATCGAGCGGCGCCTCGCACTCTTCGAAGCCGGCGCACAGGGCGAGCACAAGCTGGCGCGCGGCTTCCTCCCGTCCCTGACCTACAGCGCGCATGCCCTCCACCACCCGGGGTTCCGGCGCGCGATCGAGCGTTACATCGCGGAGGAGAAGGAACTCATCGCCGAAGACATGGCGGAGTACGCCCGCAGCGACCCATACAAGCGCTGACGCCGACCGCCGGGTAAGGTCCGCAAACGGCACGTCCGTCGAGTGCCGGACAAGATCACTCCACGTAATGCCCCCGATCTCGAGGAACGCCTGAGGAGCATCATACCGCCACCCGTGGCGCACCTTCAGCCGCCGGAAGCGTTTCAGCCACGGCAGCGTCCTCTCAACCACCCACCGGCGCCGCCCCAGCCACTCGCTCGGCTCCACGCCCGCCGTGCGGCACGCGTCTTTCTACCCCTCTTCCTGAACTCCTTTCGGCAGCGGGGGAAGTCGTAGCCCGGAGCTCCAGGGTCTCCTCCTTTGCTACGCTCCGGCGCATGTGCGGTATCCTCTGCCACCGTGGCTCGTAAGATCCTAGATAGCAGATCCTCGACGCAGACCAGGGAGCGCGACAGCTTCTACGGTCGGTTCTCGACGACCGACAAAGAAGGGCGAGCGGAGAGGGAGAAGATTTCCAGGAAGCGCCGGGAGAACCTGCAACTCCTGTTGTTGATGGTGGTAGCCTTCGATCTGGTCTTCGGCTTCATCCGGCCCTTCGTGGCCGAGCCGATGTACGTGCCTTCCGAGAGCATGGCCCCCACCTTGCAGGTCGGCGACCGCGCGCTGACCAACAAGCTCGCCTACGACTTCCTCTCCGACCCCGAACGGGGAGACCTCGTCGTCTTCGAGGATATCGGCAAGAATAAGAACGAAGACACCGTAAAGCGGGTCATCGGACTGCCGGGAGATGAGATCTCCGTCGAGGACGGCACCCTCCTCGTGAACGGCAGCCCCCCATACGAACCCTACCTCGACACGGAAGAGGGCGCCACCCAGGAGACGCCCGCCCTGGAGACCTTCGGCCCCGTCTTCGTCCCCAAAGACCACGTCTTCGTCATGGGCGACAACCGCGCCAACTCCTACGACTCCCGCTTCTTCGGCCCCGTCCCAAACGAAAACCTCGTCGGCGAGGTCTCCCTGCGGTTCTGGCCCACCGACCGGTTCGGCTTCCCCGCTTAGAAGCACCAAAACATCGAAAACCCTCTGTTTTATTAAGAAATATTAAGATATGTGCTATGCGCATGTACCTACAATCGGCTTATTTATAGGAAATAGTAGTGTATTGCTTCTTTTGTTTGTAGTTACGGATGCGTTGCGTTCTAGTTACTAGGCTGTTACTTTCTCCCCGTCATGACGGAGGGGGCTCCGATGAGCCGCCTCAAGGTGTAGGCAAAAGACACTAGAAGGAGAAGTTCTTGGAAGCAATCAGTTTGAGGAAAGCATTGATGGTCGCGCTCTTCGGGGTAGTGTTGTTCGTTGGATCTTTCGCCGTGTCGAGCAAGATGAACGCGTTCGAGGCGTTCTGCGACCCGAACAGCATCTGGTACGACATATTCGGGAACCAGCAGTGCGGCGATAGCGCTCTCGCGGGCGGCGAGTACTGGATGGCCTCTTACTACGGCTACTCGCACGCCGGGCTCCCGACGGCCAGCGGCGAGCCCTTTGTCCCGGAGG
The DNA here is from genome assembly GCA_902806075.1 of uncultured Rubrobacteraceae bacterium. Lineage (GTDB taxonomy): Bacteria > Actinomycetota > Rubrobacteria > Rubrobacterales > Rubrobacteraceae > Rubrobacter_F. The sequence goes on along the minus strand of CADCVG010000030.1, from coordinate 14,657 downwards.
CTTACACGGCCGCCCACAAGACCCTGCCGATGGGCACCCAGCTCCTGGTGAGCTACGGCGGCAACTCCGTCACGGTCACCGTCAACGACAGGGGTCCCTACATCGACGGCCGCGACGTCGACCTCTCTCAGGGAGCAGCCGAGACGATAGGGCTTACCGGTCCCGGCGTCGCCCCGGTTCAGGTTACTGTTCTGTAGCCGTCAGTTTTTGGTTTTCAGTGCGAGAGGCCCGGCGTTTGAGCGCCGGGCCTCTTCGTGTTCACGGATAGTTAGAGTCCTACAGTACCTTCGGGAGGTAGCTCGGACGCGACCGCTCGAAGGCTTCCAGGTCCTCCTCGTGCGTCAACGTCGCGCCGATATCGTCGAGTCCCTCCATGAGCCGCTGGCGGGTAAAGTCGTCCATCTCGAACGTCTCGTACACGTTGGGACCCGTGACGGTACGCTCCGTGAGCTCGACGGTTATGACGGTGTTCGGATCCTCGCGCACGGCGTCGAGGAGCTTGTTTACGGTCTCTTCGGGCAGCTCGACCGCAAGCAGGCCTATCTTCGCGCAGTTGTTCTTGAAGATGTCGGCGAAGGAGGGGGCGATGACCGCGCCGAAACCGTAGTCCTGCAAGGCCCACGGGGCGTGCTCCCGGCTGGACCCACTACCGAAGTTCTCCCCCGCAATCAGGATGACCGCGCCCTCGTGCTCGGCTTTGTTCATCACGAACTCCGGGTCCTCGCGCCATTCAAGGAACAGGAACTGCCCGAAGCCGGTCCGCTCGATGCGCTTGAGGGCGTCACTCGGCACGATCTGGTCGGTATCAACGTCGGAGTAACCGAGCGGGAGCGCCTTCCCGACTACGCGCTCGACCGGCTGCATTAGAGCACCTCCGCGGGGACGCCGAGCTCCGAGGGCGAGGCGAACCGTCCCATTACGGCTGTCGCCGCAGCCACGGCGGGGCTGACGAGATGAGTACGCCCGCCCTTGCCCTGCCGCCCCTCGAAGTTTCGGTTCGAGGTCGAGGCGCAACGCTCGCCCGGCTGGAGGATGTCCGGGTTCATCCCGAGGCACATCGAGCAGCCGGCGTTGCGCCACTCGAAGCCTGCCTCCGTAAAGACCTCGGCCAGCCCCTCCTCCTCGGCCTGCCTCTTCACGCGCATTGATCCGGGGACGACGAGCGCCCGGATGCCCTCCTTCACCTTCTGGCCTTCGAGGACGGCGGCGGCGGCGCGCAGGTCCTCGATGCGGGCGTTCGTGCAGGAGCCCAGGAAGACGGTGTCCACCTCTATCTCCCGGATCGGAATGCCCGGCGTGAGCGCCATGTACTTCAAGGCCCGCTCCTGCCCGTCGTTCTTTGGCTCGGGGACGGCGTCGTCGATCCCGACGGTCTGGGACGGGGTCGTCCCCCAGGAGACGTACGGCACGAGGTCCTCGGCCTGGATGACGACCTCCTTGTCGAAGACGGCATCCTCGTCGGTCCTCAAGCTCCGCCACTCCTCGACGGCCTGGGTCCAGTCCTCGCCCTTCGGGGCATAAGGCTTGTCCTCGAGATACTCGAAGGTCGTCTCGTCGGGAGCGATGAGGCCCGCGCGGGCGCCGCCCTCGATGGACATGTTGCAGACCGTCATCCGGCCCTCCATCGAGAGGGACCGTATCGCCTCGCCCCTGTACTCGATCACATGCCCAACCCCGCCGCCGGTCCCGATGCGGTTGAGGATGCCGAGCATGAGGTCCTTCGCCGTCACGTCGGCGGGCAGCTCGCCCTCGACCGTGACGGCCATCGTCTTCGGCCGACGCTGCGGGAGCGTCTGGGTCGCCAGGACGTGCTCGACCTCGCTCGTCCCGATACCGAACGCGAGGGCGCCGAACGCGCCGTGGGTCGCGGTATGGCTATCGCCGCAGACGATCACCAACCCCGGCTGGGTCAGGCCTATCTCCGGCCCGATGATGTGGACGATGCCCTGCCCGATAGAGCCCCACTTGTTGAGCTCGACCCCGAACTCCTCGCAGTTCGTCCTAAGCGCCTCCATCTGCTTCGCCGAAACCTCGTCCCGGATGGGAAGCCCGATCTCCGTCGTCGGGACGTTGTGGTCCATCGTCGCATAAGTGAGGTCCGGCCTCCGCACCTTGCGCCCCGCGAGCCTCAACCCCTCGAACGCCTGCGGGCTCGTCACCTCGTGTACCAGATGGAGGTCGACGTAGAGCAGGTCGGGCTCGCCCTCGACACTCCTCACCACGTGCCTCTCCCATACCTTCTCCACCAAAGTCTTCGGTCTGCTCATGAAAGTCCTTTCCATAACTCTAATCTCGTTTGCAGCCGCCATACACGGCGAAACTGTAGTCTTTATACCAGCAGCCGACCTCCCGGAAGCCAGCCTCTTCGAGCCAGGCTCTCTGCTCGTCTAAAGTAGACGACTTATCCTCCCGCATCCGCACGAGGGCGGCGGACAGATCCCCTTCGCTCACGCCCCTCTCGCGCACCTGCCGGAGCCACGCCTCACGGTAGCGCGCCTCCGTCTCCGACGTCTCCCCGAGTACCTGGTCCGCATTGATAAAGACCCCACCCTCGCGCAGTACACCGTAGACCTTGCGGAACAGCTCCCGCTTCTCGTCTCCATCGAGGTGGTGGATGGAGAGCGCGGAGACGACGGCATCGTACTCCCCTAAGAGCGGCTCCTCCGCGTAGTCCATCACGCGCAACTCGAAGCGCGCGGGCTCGTCCACGAAGCGCTGCCTCGCCACGCCGAGCATCTCCGGTGAGATGTCCACCAGCGTGATCCTTGTCCGGGGGAAGGCCCGTGCGATCATAGCACTCAAGAGCCCCGTACCGGCGCCGAGGTCCAGGACCCGGATCTCATCCTCGCGCCCGTAAGGGATCGCCCCAACAGCCGCCCCATAGAAGTCGTCGAAAAGGGGGACGAGCTGCCGGCGGGCACGGTCATAGTTAGCGGCCGCCCCGTCGAACACGGCTCCGGTACCCGCCCTCACTACTCCCGTCCCCGGGTCGCGATCATGTTCAGACGAACGTAGTCCATGACCGGCGGGTCCTCTACCGCCGCGACCCTCGCGGCCACCGCCTGCGTAAAAGGCTCCTGGTCCGCCTCCGGGAGCCTTTCGAGGTGGAGCCGCAGAACCACCGTCTTCAAGTAGCGTGCCAGATCTTCGACCGAACCGAACCGTGTAGGCTCCTCGTGCAGCCAGGTCTGTATCTCTCCGAACCCGGCGGCCTCCAGGCGTGCCCTGGTCGTCCCGGGATCGGCGAACTCCTTGGTATCTTCCCAGCCCACGAAGCGATCCCGGAAACGCTCTTCCCCCATGACCTCCTCCGTCGCCCTCGTCACCCGCGAGATGTTCCCCGCCCCGCCGCACTGGGCTACCAGCCATCCCCCCGGCTTCAGGGCCCGCGCGAGCCGCCCGAACAACTTCTCGTGGTCCTTTATCCAGTGGAAGGTGGCGGTAGAGAAGATCAAATCTACCGGCTCCTCGACCTCCAGTTGCAGTAGGTCCACCCTCTCGACCCGCACCCGCCCGTCGCCGGCAAAACGCCTCCTCGCCGCCTCGATCATCGCCCCCGACGCGTCCACCGCCAGCACGCTCCCCCGCGGCAACCGCTCCAGAAGCATCTCCGTTACCCTGCCAGTCCCGCACCCCGCGTCTATCGCGGACTCGTCCCCCCCAAGCGGCCGGTCCTCTAATACACGCCCGAGGAGGTTCAATCCCCACCCGGTCTGCGGCCCTGAGAGTACCTCGTACTCAGCGGCGTCCCACTCTAACGTCATGCTCTTCCCTTGTTTTGTCTCACATATTGAGATATATTGTCCGACATATGGACAGTATAGAAGACGGATTGATGGAAAGCAAGAGCGGCGTGGTGAGTGGGGTTGGGGTTTTGGACAGGGCGGTCTCGATCCTCTCGTTCCTCGCGGCTGGTGGTCCGGCGAGCGCGGCGGCGGTAGTCGAGGGGACGGGATTGTCGCGGCCGACGGCTTACCGGCTGCTCTCGGCGCTGGAGGCGCACCATCTGGTGACGCGGAGGGACGGGCGTTACTCGCTCGGGGTGCGTCTTCTGGGGTGGGCCGAGGCGGCGGGGACGGGTTTAGTGGAGCGGGCGCGGCCGGTGTTGGAGAGGCTGAGGGACGCGACCGGGGAGAGCACACAGTTGTACGTGCAGGAGGGGGACCACAGGGTATGCGTAGCCTCCGTCGAGCGGGCGACGGGTCTTAGGGACTCGGTGCCGGTGGGAGCCGTGATGCCGCTCTCGCGGGGGTCGGCGGGGAAGGTGTTGCTCGCGTGGGGGGAAGACAGGGGGAGCTCCCACGGGATCGAGGCAGGGGAGTTGAAGGCGGTACGGAGCAGGGGGTGGGCCGGGAGCGTCGCCGAGCGCGAGGCTGGGGTCGCAAGCGTGAGCGCGCCGGTCTTCAGCCTCGACGGGGGGTTGCGGGCTGCGGTCTCCGCCAGTGGTCCCGTCTCGCGCCTCGGGGAGCGGCCCGGTGAGCGACTGGCCGAGCGGGTCGTGGCAGCCGCTCGGGAGATCGAGCTCGCCCTGAGACGCTGAAGCGGACCGTTCATTCTCGGGTACAACCATGAATGCTGAGCGATGATGTGCCGAGGAATACGAGTCGCCATTTAGAAGGAAAGGATGAGAGCGCCGAGGGCGTTTCAGCCTTTCTATTCGTTGTCTACCTGGCCTCAGACGCTATGGAAGCTCAAGCCGAGGCCGCCCCTGACATGGGCATGGCAACTGTATGGCGGAGGAAGAAGCACGCGAAAGCGATGAGGCGCGGCCCGGCAACGCTCGAGGGCGTCCGTTCGTGGTCCTCAGCCAGTCGCCGGAAGCGGGCGCCCACGGGAAGCCCCACGTCCGGACACTTACCGGCGCGGCAGCACGATATCCTTCTCGGCGCCGTAGTGCTTGACGATCCCAAGGTGGGTGACGTTCCGGTCCCTCGCCCACACAACCTTGGTTCGCGTGGCCCAGCTTCGCACTCTCACCTGTGCTCGGACCCCGAGCGACCGCTCCCGGCGGCGCCTTCCGCTCCGTGAGCCAACCTCCCCGCGCGGTGCGAAGCTGGGGATGTTTAGTGGCATAGGATCTGGACGGGCGCGAGGAACTTTGGCAAGGAGCGACCGGACCGCTGGGAACTCGTTCGATGGTAAGGCGGTACGTGGGTGCTCCCCGGTCTCCGCCGGTCGCATAAGGGATGCTTCGAGGCTTCGGTTCGGCGCCCGGCCCTCCTTCCGAACGTATCCACTGGAGAGATCCGAGCCATCCACATGCTTGCAATGCGTCATGCAATTCATTAGTATGCTCCCATCTTCCGTCACCCGAGGCGAACGATCAGGGAAGGGAAGTTTGCGAATGCAAAGGGCGCATAGGATGTTATCCCAGACGGGTTCGGTGTTCTGGGTAACGGCCACGCTCTCCACAGCGTTAGTTTTGTGGGGTGTGCTCTTTACGAGCAGCTTCGCCGCGGTGACCAGAGCGAGCTTCAGCTTCATCGTCTCGAACCTCTCCTGGTTCTACATGATGGCGACGACCCTGTTCCTGGTCTTCGTCATCGTTCTGGCCCTCAGCCGCTACGGCAAGATCCGGCTCGGCAAGGAGGGAGAGCAGCCCGAGTTCGGTCGCTTCTCCTGGATCGCCATGATGTTCCAGGCGGGGATGGGGCTCGCCCTCGTCTTCTTCGGCGCCTCCGAGCCCCTGACGCACTACGCAGATCCACCCTTCGGCGAGGCGCAGCCGTACACGGCGGGGGCCGCCCAGCTCGCCATACAGTACTCGTTCTTCCACTGGGGGCTGCACGCATGGGGGGTCTTCGCCCTCGTCGGCCTTGCCGTAGCCTACTTCAACTTCCGCAGGGACACGCGGGGTTTGATCAGTCCGATCTTCTACCCTATCCTGGGCGAGCGCGTCAACGGTCCCATCGGGAAGGCCATAGACATCCTGTCGATTCTCGTCACCCTTATCGGTGTGGCCGTCTCTTTGGGGTTGGGCGGGCTCCAGATCGGGGCGGGGTTCGGCGAGGCTTTGGGCTTCTCCAACGGGCTCAACCTGCAGCTGATCATCATCGGCGTCACCATCGTCGCCTACATGCTCTCGGCATCGACACCGCTCGACAAAGGCGTCAAGTGGCTGAGCAACATAAGCTTTATCGTGGGCGCCTCTCTAGTCGTCTACTTCATCGTCGTCGGGCCGGCCGTCATCCAGGTCAACGCCTTCACCCAGGGGATCGGCGACTACCTCGGCGGGCTCATCCCCACGAGCTTCAGGGTCAACGCCTTCAACCAGGACACCAGCTTCCTCGGCAACTACACCACCTTCTACTGGGCATGGTGGGTCACCTGGGCGCCTTACGTCGGGGTCTTCGCCGCCCGGATCTCCAGGGGGAGGACCATCCGTGAGTTCGTCGGCGGCATGCTGATCGTGCCGAGCCTGATCACCGCGGCGTGGTTCGCCATAGTCGGGGCGACGGCCATCAACCTAGACCAGACGCTCGGTGGAACGCTCAGCCAGACCGCCCAGAGTGATCCGGCCATCGGGTTCTTCGCCTTCCTCCAGTACCTGCCGCTCCCACTCATCCTCTCGCTCGTCTCGCTCTTCATGCTCTGGATCTTCTTCGTCGCCGGGGCCGACGCGGGGACCATCGTCCTGGGCGAGATGTCCGTCGGCGGCATCACGGACCCGAACAGGTTCGTCCGCCTCGCCTGGGGAGCGGTGATAGGCGCGATGGCGGCGGTCTTGCTCCTGACCGGGGGACTCGAGGCGCTCCAGCAGGCGGCGATCCTGGCAGGTTTGCCGTTCGCGATAGTTATGCTCTTCATGTGCTACACGATGTACAAGTCTATGCGGGCGGACCTCCGCGAACAGGGCCGTCAAGAAGCGCCCGAAGAAGAGTCTGGGGAAGGCGCGGGGGCGCCTTCCCCAGCAACGACGGCCCGGTCGGCATCGAGCCCCGGTAAGTAGGACGCCAAAGGTAGAAAGGAAGGTTCAGGGTGCAGAGCATACGAAAAGTGACCTCTCAGGTCGGAACCGTATTCTGGGTCACGATTGCCATCACGCTGGCGTTCGTTCTGTGGGGTGTATTCCTTACGGATAACTTCGATAGGGTGACCGGGGCGGCTCTGGACTTCGTCGTTGCGAATCTCAGTTGGTTCTATTTGATCGTTACGACCTTGTTTTTGGCCTTCGTCGTCTTTCTGGCCTTCAGTCGCTACGGCAAGATCAAGCTGGGCAAGGAGGACGAGGAACCTGAGTTTGGCCTGTTCTCGTGGTTCGCGATGCTTTTCCAGGCAGGGATGGGCATCGGCGTAATTTTTTGGGGGGTCTCGGAGCCCGTCATGCACTATGCCTCCCAGCCACCCTACGGTGGAGCCGAGCCGAACACGGCTGCGGCGGCCCAGCTGAGCATGCAGTACTCGTTCTTCCATTGGGGGCTGCACGCGTGGGCTATCTACGCCGTCGTCGCCCTCGCCGTCGCGTACTTCAACTTCCGTAAAGACAAGCCTGGTCTGATCAGCGCGGTCCTCTCGCCCCTGCTCGGCGACCGCGCCAATGGTCCCATCGGGAAGGCCATAGACACATTGGCGATCCTGGCCACGCTGTTCGGTGTGGCGGTCTCTCTGGGGCTTGGCACCCTCCAGATCGGCGCGGGGCTCGGCGAGAGCTTCAGCATCTCGAACGGGATCGGCCTGCAGCTGATCATCATCGGGGTTACCACGATCGCTTTCTTGCTTTCAGCGTCCACCCCGATCAACAAGGGGGTCAACTACCTGAGCCAGGCGAGCATCTACCTGGCCGGCGTTTTGCTGCTCTACTTTATCGTCCTGGGACCAACGGTCGTCCAGATCAACGCCTTCACGCAGGGTATAGGCGACTATATAGGCGAGCTGATCCCGATGAGCTTCAGGATGAACGCCTTCAACCAGGACACCGCTTTCTTGAGTAACCCCGCAGGGACCCTCTTCTTATTCGCGACGTGGATCGCCTGGGCTCCTTACGTGGGGGTCTTCGTCGCCCGAGTCTCCAGGGGACGCACGATCCGGGAGTTCGTCATAGGCGTGCTGGTAGCGCCGAGCCTCGCCAACGCTTTATGGTTCGCCGTGTTCGGGGGGGCGGCGATAGATTATGACCGCTCGACGGGCGGAACGATCAACACGGCCGCCCAGAGCGACCCGGCCGTGGGTCTCTTCGCCTTTCTTCAGGCGTACCCGTTGCCTTTAATTACGTCGCTCGTGGCGATCTTGCTGCTCTTTATCTTCTTCGTTGCAGGGGCGGACGCGGCGACCATCGTGCTGGGCAGGATGTCCGCCGGCGGCGTTTTGAACCCCGGCAGGGTGATCCGGCTGACGTGGGGGGTGGTGATGGCGGCTATCGCGGCGGTCCTGCTAGTTACCGGTGGTCTTGAGGCGCTCGAGCGAGCGTCGATCCTGGGCGGCCTGCCGTTCGCGCTGATCATGATCGCCATGTGCTGGTCTCTATACAAGGGCCTCGCGCAAGACGCGCGCGAGGAGAGCCAACAAGAGGAATCGCGAGAGGCGGAAGAAGCCACGGACCAACCGGCGGCCAGTCCCGGCAAGTAACCAAAGCCGCGCGCCTCAGGCGAGGCGGCTCTCGTAGATCCTCTCCAGGCCTGGCTCTCCGGAGCCGTTCGATACGGCCTTCTCGAAGGTGATCCTGGCCCGCTGACCCTCCAACTCCAGGGTCGCGACGTGGTTCTCGAACCAGGGCTTCTGGTGGGTCAGGCGCCAGCTTATCTGTTCTTTGCCGATCCCCGCCAGCCGGGAGAGGAGACGTCCGGCGAGCTCGCCCGGTTTCGTCCAGCCGGCGCTCTGGAGGCGAGACTTCTGTTCGGGCAGGGAGTTGCGCAAAGGGGAGCAGACCGCCTGGTAGATCCGGCTTCGCACGTCTCCGTCGCGGAATGCCGCCTCGGCCAGATAACCGTGATGCACGTCGCCGGAGAGCACGACTACGGAGGCCGGGGACTCACCCCTCTCACCGGCTGCTACCGCCCGGATCAGGGCGGTTAGCTTGTCGAAAGATTCGTGGAAAGAGCCCCAGTGATCCAAGTCCTGGGAACGCCTTATCTTCTCCCCCCATCCCGCCGCCCGCTCCCCCCAATTGCCCGAGCAAACGGCCTCGCTCCAGGCTTGCAGGTGGTGCATGCCGGGGCCGAGCAGCACCGGGAGCGAGGTGCCGAGGAGGAGGTGGTCGAAGCCCCCGGTCGCGTGCTCCTCTATCCACTCCCACTCGCTGGCGTCTACCATCGAGCGGTGTCCCCTTTGCAATACCCGGCCGCCGCGGGAGTCGATCATCAAAAGTCGCGTGCCGCCGAAGTCCCGGTGGAAGCTCCAGCGGGTCCCCGCGGTCTCCCGATGCGCGTCGCGGGCGAAGTCGCGGAGGAGAGGCCCCGCGTCCTCGGCCGCCATGACCTTCTGCAACAGGTCGTTATCGGCGAGCTCCCGGGGAGAGAGGTTGCCGAGGTGCTGGTAGATCCAGTAAGAGACGTGGCCGCCGTGGATCTGGTCGTTCCACCACGGGTAGGTACGCACCTCCTCGACCCACACCTCGGAGACGTTCCAGTCGTCGGCAACCTCGTGGTCGTCGAAGATCATGGCGCTTGGCACCGTCGAAAGGAGCCACCGGATGGCCGGATCGCTCCACGCGTCCCGGTAGAGCCGGGCGTACTCCTCGAAGTCAGCCACCTCCTCCCCGGGTGGCTTACCCGTGTCGCGGCGCGAACGGATGAACTCCAACGTCTCGAACGGGGGCTTGTGGGCGTAGATCTGGTCCCCCAGAAGCACGAGCGCGTGCGGCAGATCCCCGGCAGCCTCTCCCGTCAACCGCATCGCCATAGCGTACAAAGCATCCACCCCGAGGCCCCGCCCGTCCTCCTCACTGCTCAAGGTATAAGGCGGCTCGTGCGGGGCGGAGATGCGACACGAACCGAAGACGAGCTTCAAGGGCGCTTCTGAATCGAGGGTGCGGATTGCGCTCGGCGGGAAAGGCGAGCCTGCCTCCGGCCACCTCCTCTCGCCGTCGAGGAGGACTTCGTACTCGTAGACGCCCCCCGGCTCCAGCCCGGAGGCGCATACCAGAGCGTAGTGGTGGCCCTCGACGTGGAAGGTGCGCGAGCGGCATCCCAGGACCTCGACCTCGCAGGCGGCGTCCGTCTCGACCCAGATGGTGGCGTCGGTCTCGCCGGCGTATCGCAGCAGCGGGCCGAGGACGAGATCAGGCACTATCGCACGATCTTTGGATGGGAGATCCCTTCGAGCCTCATAAATCCCTTTCCCCGGTTGCAGGAAGGATACACTAGCCGCCGCGCGACGGTCTTGCCCTTTTATCCTCATATTCGTTTCAAATGCAACGCACCCCTGAACTTCGCTTCTCTACTACGCTGGATGAAGAGCCGGAGATCGAGCTGGAGTTGGTCTAGCGGTAGGCGCTTGTGACCGGCTCATGGGACTGCGTGCAAGTAGCTGAGTTCTTAATTCACCTCACGCGTTGGGGTTGTCGGACCGGTTCGCCCTTCCCCGACCAGAGCGTATACCCTAGCCACGTGAAAGGAATGGCGAACATCAACGCTCCGAAGAACGGCGCGACGGCGAACCCGCCGAGCAAGGCGAAAGTCATCGTCGGCTTGCGCGCCAGGACCTTCGCTCGCACGGTGGCGATCCCGAAGAGCACAGAACCTACGGCCAGGACGAGGTGTCCCAACAGGTAGATCGTCCAGGAGGCGTCCCTACCGTTCGCCTCTCCGTAGGGCTGCATAGTGAACACCCAGAACTCACCCACGCTGCCGGCGACCACGAGGGCGAGTCCGACGAGGGCCGTAACAAAGCCTGCTCTACCTAGCCACCCGTAGCTCCTTCTCTGTGCGGCGTGTAGCCCGAGGAAGCCCACCACAACGGGCAACAGAGCGAGGGGCAGCAGCCTATTGTATGCCTCATAGCGCTCGTAGGCCGGGGTTCCGGGTTCGCCGTAGCCGACGAAGTTGAAGCCCACGGTCCACAGCGCCCACAGAACGCCACCCACCATGGCCGCTAGTCCAGCCCACCTGATAAGGATCGAAGTTCCCATGGCTTCCTTCCTACTCGAACTCATCTGCCGAACGTATCAGGCACCCGGCGAAGCTCAGCGCACCGCCGGAAGCTTATTCACCAAAGCTTGTAGAGGGGCAGAGTTCAGGGGCATAAACGGAGGGCCGGAGTCTCGAGGACTCACCGCACGCGCGCGGGCTGCCGCGCTGAGGTGGTCCTTCCCGACCAGAGCGCGTAACCTGCCGCCACCCAGCCGACACCCAACATCCCTGCAGCCAATAACGACGGTACGAAAGAGGCGAAGCCAAAGACAACAGTGCTGTTGGCGACCGGCAGGAAAGCCGCCCAGCCGACGACTAGCGGCCACACGACCCAAGCCGGCAGCACCTTCGCTCGCCTCAGGCCCACGCCGAGCACCACCACGCCTACCGTCAGGATTATCAGCCCCACCCCGAACAGCACAACCCCGAACTCCATCGCGAAGACGCCCTCGGCCAGATTACCCACAGAGAACACCGCCACCCCGACGAAGGACAGGATATAGCTCACCGTACCCAGCCGTCCACTCCGTCTTGCATCCCGCACGAGCACCCCAACCAACGCGGGTAGGGTCGCCAGCCCCGCCAAGCCGAGCACCACGTGGCCGCCCAGGTTGCTCATCATAGGCACGAGCAGTTCAGCCATGCCAGCGTACCCTACGAAGTACAGCAGCCCGGCCACCATAGCCGCGAACCCGCCCCACCGGATAAGAGTTGAAGACACCGTAAACTTCCTCCTCACTTGAGGCTCACCTCACCCGTACAGGTGCTTGGACCGTCGCCTCCTTGACTACTAACACCGAATAGCCCAGCAGCATCCAAGCGAGCCCGACTAACACGATCGGGATCTCCAATAGCTTTTCGCTCATCAGGGCCAGACCCCCTCCCGCCAAGATCAAGAGGGGACCCCCCAACCCCATAGCGAGCGGCAACGCGCTCCAGGGCGGGCGGAAGACCCTGGCTTGTAGGGTGACGCTCCCCAGCAACACCAAGCCGAGGAAAGGCCCGAATCCCGCGGCGGCGTAGAAGGGTGCGAGCGGTGCCACCAAGACGATGGCGGCCGAGGTCAAGGCCGCGTAGGCGACCAGGACTCCCGCCTTCCCTAACGGCCCTCCGCGCCCGTCGAGCCGAGCGTGGAGCCCTAGCAGCCCGACCGCGAACAAGGGCAGGGCCGCCTCGAATACCACGGGAGGCTGCTGGCCCATGAGCAGGATAGCCCCTCCTTTTACGACCCACAGCAACCCGCCGACCATGGCCGCCAGCCCACCTAAGCGGATAAGAGCCGAAGACGCTATAGAGAATCCTCCCCGCCTAGAGCCAGCATGCTACTTGGACAATGACCGCAACGAATGAAGGTGTCAAGGTTTTGGAAGAGGGTCTTTGCCTAGAGGTTAGTTGGCTACTCTGTTGCCTCTATTCACCTAATTGCCGGGAAGACCTCTTCTCGGAAACCGCATTGCCTATTCTGGAAAACCTTCGCTGATTAATTGTAGCAAACCTTCCATATCCCTCACGCTAGGGATATAGTCAAGGTATCAGCAACCTGCGGGGAAGGCGGAGAGGAAGGAGGCTTTGATGGAGGCTAATGCTGGCAGCATAGGGGCGATCGAACACGTAGCCGTGCTCGTGCGCGACTTGGACCGAGCGATGGAGCACTACACGAACGATCTGGGAGTGGGGCCGTGGGCAGTCTACACCCTTAGCCCGGACTGGATCCGAGATATGACGGTCCACGGTGAGGAACAGGGCTACGTCTACAAGCTTGCCCTATGCAGCGTAGGACCGGTGCTATACGAGCTGATGGAGTCAGTTCAAGGACCAAACATTTACGAGGAGTTCCTCAACGAGCATGGCGAGGGGCTGCACCATCTAGGCTACTTCGTTGAGGACATAGACGCAGAGATCTCAAAGATGGAGTCTCGGGGCTTCTCGATGCTCCAGAGCGGGCGCGGTTTCGGCACCAACGACGACGGCGCTTACGCCTACTTCGATACCGAGCGTGCTTTAGGCTGCATCCTCGAAGCGCTGGAGATGCCACAGGAGATGGTGCCCCCACACCGGACCTACCCCCCGGAGCAGAGCTAACTATAGCCAGCTTGGTCTGGACTACTACGTGAGGTACTGTCCAACTGATGACGCTGAAGAGCTGGGGCTATGTTGCCCCGGCTCTTCTTATGCCCTTATTCGCCTAACCTCCGCTAAGAGTAGTCTTCTCGGAAACTAGCATGCCCCGGTCTAGCCTTTTGTCTGCTTCTCGCCTCTAAGGCTTCATGTGATAATGGGGAGTCTCAGCGACCAACCGCACTAGGTGCCAGAGCTCGGAAGCGCATCACCAGGAAGGGCGTCTGCGAGGTCTCTTCCCCGGCGTTGAAGACCGCCGAGCGATGGAGCTGGCTGACGGTCACGTAGAAGTAGCCATCAGGGCCATAGCTGAAGCCGTCGGGCCATACCAGACGCTCGTCATCCCTCGCAAGGACTTGGTAGTCACCCTCAGGTGTCGTCACTCCTACAGCATTGTTCTCCAGATCGGTTACGTAAATGTTGCCGGCATCATCTATGCTGATGCCGTCACTCGGAGGCTTCTCTCCATAGTGCTCTACCCTTCCAGCAAGTTCTTCCTTTGAGAGGCTCCTATCGAGTAGGTCGGCTGCGCGAACGCGGTAGACGCTAGTACCGTGAACAGAGCCGTAATAGACCCACTCGTTGGCCGGGTCTATGACAATGGGGTCGAGGCCCAGCTTCGGTTCCTCCACCTCCCCTTCCGGGTTCTCGACACGTATTGGACGGCCCTCGATCTCAACTGAGATATCATCCTCGGGCTGGAGGCTCTGATGTCCCTCCAGCGCACGCCATGCGTAACCCGTATCAAGGTCAATCGCCACGATAGCCGGGTCGCTCGGCCCAAAGAGGTCGCCGCGGCCCACGTCCGCCAGGAAGATAGCCCCCCGGACCTCGTCTATGGCGAGGTCCTGCGGGAAGGAGTTAGGGACCCTAGCGTGCGGGGGGATCGTGATGACGCGGTGAAGCTCGTCGCGTCTGGTGTCCCAGGCCACCAGCTTGGGTGGAAGCTCGCCACCACCCATGTCCATGATCCAAACCACGCCCCTGCGGTCAGACTGCACCCCAATGACGGACGAGAGTCCTATTCCGTCTTCGTTGGGTGCGGTGCTCCACTCTTCGTTCGGAAACGGACGCGTGCTACCGTCTTCCATCACCTCGACCACATGGTACGGTGAAGGGTCGCCGTAAGGGAAAGGGTGCAGGCTAACGATGAGCCGTCCGTTCGGTGTCAAGGCAGGGTTGCCGGGGCGGTCAACAAGCTGCGCAGCCACCTCAAGTTCGTGTGCGCTGCCCACGGCCACATCGTCGTTCGGGTTGTTTGACATTCGATAATCCTTCCTCCCGCTCCACCTGGCGGGGTGCTACTAATACTTTGATTAATGCCAGCAAATAACGAAAATGTCAATGGTTGAGCTGTCTCGTTGCCTCTATTCACCAAATTGCCGCTAAGAGCTTCCGCCAGTAGGCGGAGAACACGACAGTTTATGAGCGGAGCATGGAGTGCTAAATCATTCGGGAAGTTGATGAAGAGCT
>CADCVG010000029.1:1835-12829 GCA_902806075.1 uncultured Rubrobacteraceae bacterium | reverse complement strand
GACCTCGTACGAATAAAAGAAGCGACCCTGGGTCCCGCCTCCGGCATCCTCGGCGCGGCCGCCCTGGCCCGTCATCCCTCGGGCGAGTACGTCTTCGGCTAGCAGGACTCCCTTTGCCTCTCACTGTTGTCCCGACCCCAATAGGCAACCTCGAAGACATCACCCTGCGCGCTCTCCGTACCTTGCGCGAAGCGGATACGATAGCCTGTGAGGACACGCGCCGCACCGGACGCCTCCTCGCCCACTACGAGATAAAGAGGCCGCTCGTCTCCTATCACGAGCACAACGAGGAACGGCTCGCCCCCGAGTTGGCCGAGAGGGCTCGCGCCGAAAAGGTCGCGCTCGTCTCCGACGCCGGCACCCCGCTCGTCTCCGACCCCGGCTACCGGCTCGTGCGGGCCTGCATCGAGTCCGGCGTGGAGGTCGAGGTGCTGCCCGGTCCCTCGGCCGCGATGACCGCGCTCGTAGCCTCCGGGTTGTCGGTGGACGCGGCGGTCTTCCTTGGCTTCCTGCCGCGTAAAGGCCGGGAACGGAGCGTGCTGCTCGACCGCATGAGGCGCGAAGCATCGACGTTCGTGATCTACGAGTCACCCCACCGGCTGGTGAAGACGCTGAAGGAGCTGCCCCTGGAGACGCCGGTCGCGGTGTGCAGGGAGCTGACGAAGTTGCACGAAGAGGTCTTCCGGGGGACGGCGGGGGAGGCGGCGGCGCACTTCGCGGAGGGGGTGCGCGGAGAGGTCGTGCTTGTCATCCGGGGCGGGACGGCAGAGCAGCTTGTGGACTTCGAGGAGGTCGTCGAGAGGGCGCGGAGGTACGTCGCGCAAGGAGAGAGCCCTTCGAGGGCTGCGGCGCGGGCGGCGAAAGAATCTGGGCGCAAGCGCGGTGAGATCTACGAGCGGTTAGTGAAGGCGTAGCGGTTGGCGCAAAGCGCCTACGTTGCGCTTCGAGTAGTTCGTGCCGCGTCTGAAGATTGAGAGGCGATGCTCGAAAGAGCCGCTGGAGGTCATGCTACCGCTATTGAAGCCTCGTCGGTCGTGTGCGCGGTGGCCCTCTACTGGATCTTCTGATTGTTTTATGGGTCTTTGAGTCCTTCTCCAGCCCCATCTGGTGCTGCTAGAAGCGGGCTGGTTACGCCTGATCTCCGGTCGCTCTATAATGCCCTTCGGTACCGGTTCTCGGGGGATAGAGGAACTTATGTTCGTAGATTCGCATACGCACCTTACGCGGCTTGAGGTCTCGCCGGAGGAGGCTGTCGAGGGGGCGGCTGAGGCGGGTGTGATCGCCGTCGTCAACATCGGGACTGACGTGGAGGACTCGAAGAGGGGGGCGGAGTTGGCGGCGGTGCTGCCGAACGTTTACTCGTCGGCGGGGATACACCCGCACAACGCGGGGACTTACACGGCGTCGGACCTCGAGGCTTTAGCGGAGCTCTCGGAGTCACCGGGGGTCGTAGCTCTCGGGGAGGTCGGGTTGGATTACTACAGGGGGGATTGGTCCGGGGAGATCCAACGAGCACTCTTCGAGGATGTGATCTCTCTTGCCAACGACACTCGCCTGCCCCTGATCATTCATTCCAGGAAGGCTTTTCCTGACACTTTCGCTATCCTCGCCCGCGCCCGCGTCCCCGTAGTCCTCCACTGCTTCGAGGGCGGCGAGCCCGAGGCTCAAGAGGCAACGGAGCGTGGCTACTATGTCGGTCTCGCTGGCAATGTCACCTACAAGAACAGCAAGACGGCGGAGGTTCTGCACGCACTCGACCCCGAGCGCATCCTGGTCGAGACGGATGCCCCGTACCTGAGCCCGCAGGCCGTGCGCAAGGAGACGAACGAGCCGAAGAACGTGGTTCATACTGCCCGCTTCGTCGCCGAACGCATCGGCATGGACGAGGAGGAGTTCGGCACCCTCACGAGCCGCAACGCCCGCAACGTCTTCGGCCTGCCGCTGGAGGTCTAGCGTAGCGTTGCGACGGCCCGAGTCCCGCCCCAAGAAACGCCTCGGCCAGCACTTCCTCGTAGACCCGAACACCGCCCGCATCGTCGCCCGGGGCGTCGGTGAGGACGACGTCGTCCTGGAGGTGGGGCCGGGACGCGGCGCGCTTACCACCGTTCTCGCCGAGCGGGCGGGGCTCGTACACGCCGTGGAACTGGACCCGGACGTGATCCCTGCCCTGCGGAGGGCACTCGGGCCATACCAAAACGTCCTCATCCACGAGGGCGATGCCCTGGCCTTTGACTACGGCGCTCTTGACCCACAACCGAACAAGCTCGTCGCGAACCTCCCCTACAACGTTGCCTCACCCCTCGTGCTGCGGCTGCTGGAGGAGGAGAAGTTTCTCACCGGGCTACGGTTCATGGTGCAGCTAGAGGTGGCGCGCCGCATGGCGGCTGAGAGGGGGACGAAGGACTACGGGACCTACGCGATCCTCGCGCAACTACTCGCGGAGGTGCGGGTGGCGCACAAGGTCTCACCACTGGTCTTCGACCCACCGCCCCGCGTATGGTCGGCGGTCGTCGCGATGGAGCGGAGGAGGTTCCCGAAGGACTACGGCCGCGTGAAGGATCTCGTGCTCGCCGCCTTCAAAAGCCGCCGCAAACGGCTCGCCAACAACCTGCCCGAGCCGTTGCGTGCGGGTGCGCCTGACGCCTTGCGCTCCCTGGGCTATGGACCGGATGCGCGGGCTGAGGAGTTGAGGCCGGAAGACTTCGTGACGCTCTCGCGCCTGCTTTCGGGGAGTGCGGTTTGAGCAGGGTGCTCTTACGGGCGTTCGCGAAAGTCAACTACGCGCTGGAGGTGCGGGGGACGCGTCCAGACGGGTACCACGAGGTCTCCACGCTCATGCAGAGCGTCTCTCTGGCCGACGAGGTAGAGGTAGAGACCACGGCAGGAGGATTCGAGCTCGTGACCGAGCCGGAGGATGCCGGTCTCGGGCCGCTGGAGGGGAACACCGTCTACAAGGCGGTGAGGCTGCTCGAAGAGATAGCCGGCATCGGGCTCTCGGTGAGAGTGCGTTTGCGTAAAAGGATACCCGCCGGGGCCGGGCTCGGCGGCGGCTCGGCGGACGCGGCGACCACGCTCGTGGGCCTGAACGAGCTCTTCGGGCTGGGCTTGAGCGACGAGGAGTTGAGGAAAGTTGGGCTGAAGATCGGGGCGGACGTGCCGTTCTGCCTCTCGGGCGGCACGGCGCTGGGCGAGGGTATCGGTGAGGTCTTGAGCCCTCTTCCGGCACCGCCTCCGCACTATCTGGTGATCGCCAAACCGGCCGCGGGAGCGGAGACGGCCTGGATCTACCGGGCCTACGACGAACGGGCCAAAGGAGGCAACCTCTCCACCTCTCTGGCGGTAGAAGCCCTGCAAATAGGCGAACTCGGCGCGCTCGCCCGGGCTTTGGGCAACGACCTTGCTCCAATAACAAAAAGCCTCGTGCCGGAGGTCCGGGATCTGGAGGAGGAGCTTCTTCGCGGGGGCGCTCTCGGGGCCATGATGAGCGGCACCGGTACGTCTGTCTACGGCATCTTCGGCTCCGAGGCGGAGGCCGGAGCCGTAGCGGAAGGGTTGCGGACACACTTCGTAGGGGTCTACGAGCCGGTCGCGCGCGGGGTGGAGTTACTGTAGGGCGGGTAACCGGAGTCCGCGGGTAGAACTCGTGGTTGTGGGCAAGGAGTTCGTCTGCGATGTGCGACTCTCCCTTAACCGGACCGGCGCTGCCAAATCCGTTAACGGCAGCGTCTCTCGGTGTCCCTCTGGAGTCCTGACCACTTGCGCTGAAGATCGGTTACGCTCCGGGGAGGCCTTGCCCAAAAGTCCCGTCTGAACTAAAAGGTGCCACTCTGAACAAAAGTCCTTTAGTGCGAAACCACCGAAATTCTGTTTTGAACCAAAAGTGCTGGCCTATAGTTCAGGAGGTGGTGGGATCTCCACGCCGTACTTTGGTGCGACCGCCAAGAGTTTATCGATGTCCTCTTCTCCAAAAGGCAGCGGGGAAAACAGGTCTGTCCCCGGTTTGCCTACTTCTTCAAAGTACTTCTCTAACCCAGCCGGCACCATCAACGTCAGAAACCTGGCGGGTCCCGCGCCTACGTTCTCGTAGGAGTGGAGGACACCTCTGGGAAGGTGTACGAAAGACCCGGCACGTGCCTTGAACGTGTTCTCACCCACCAATACCTCTCGTTTGCCCGCGCTACAGCATCTTGCATTAGCGTTGGGCTGGATGCACCATGCGAGTATGAACGCCTACTCCGAAGACCTGAGAAAGAAGATAGTCGAGGCCAAAGAACGAGGGATGCCCACCGTTGAAGTCGCCCGCACGTTCGGCGTGGGCCTCTCTTCGGTCAAGCGCTACGCGAAGACGGCCCGCCAAGGGAGATCGCTACGCCCCAAAAGCAGCCCGGGCAGACGCCCAAAGGTGGACGAGACCGCCAGGAGGCTCTTGGAGGCCGACCTCAAGGAGCGCCCGGCAGCCACGCTGCCCCAAAGGCGCGAGTACCTCGGGCAGGTGACTGGCGTGCGAGTGAGCGACTCCACCGTCTCGCGGATGCTCAAGCGGCTTGGGTGGAGCCGAAAAAAAGATCGCTGGGAGCGACGGAACGCGACGAGTTCTTGAGGGCCGCTTGGAGGCTCCTTGGGTTTGACCCGCTTCCGCGGTTCTTCCTAGCTTTCGGTGAAGAGGTAAGGCAAGCTAGCGAATAAAGACGAAATCTAGCGATCACCGAGGTTGCTCATGCCGGAGTGCCGTACTGTCTTCACCCGAGTTGCACCAACTTTCACCCGAGTTGCACAAAAGTAAGCTCGTTTAGGTTCTGGTGCAAGGCCCCCGGGGATCAGACCCCTTCGAGACTGACAGAGGGACGGTAAGGAGGTGGGCGGCAGCCTGGACAGGACCTCATGCGACCTAGTGGGGCTTCGTTACGGAACCTCCGAGGATGGAGAGGCGGTAAGCAGGAGCCCGGAGGCTGACGGTTACAAGCGGCTCCGGTATAATCGCGACGTCACGGGCGGTCCTGTCGAAGATAGAGGGCGGGGGCGTTCGTATTGGGGCGTGGCCAAGTGGCAAGGCACCGGGTTTTGGTCCCGGGATCGCAGGTTCGAATCCTGCCGCCCCAGCCCACGATCCGGGAGGACGTGGGCGTCGGAGCCGCGAGCGTATAGGAGTTTTTAGGAGTCCATGTTCCAGCGCGAAGAGGGGCCGATCTTCGCTGCCGTCCTGGCAGCCGGTAAGGGCACCCGGATGAGGTCCAACCGGGCCAAGGTGCTGCATACTATCTGTGGCGTGCCGATGGTGAACTACGTGATCGCCGCGCTCGCGCCGCTCGCGCCGCAACGTACCCTGGTCGTAGTCGGGCACCAGGCTGACGAGGTGGAGGCGGTCCTGCCGCCGAAGGTCGAGCCCGTCCTCCAGAAGGAACAGAATGGCACCGGAGACGCGGTTCGTGTGGCCCTGGAGGCCATAGAGGGGGAGGATGAGGGTATTCTGCTCGTCGTCAACGGCGATGGTCCTCTTATCTCCGACCGCACGCTCGCGGAGCTAGTCGAGCGCCACCGCTCGGCGGGGGTGGGTGCGACGGTGCTGGTCGCGGAGCTCGACGACGCGACGGGCCTCGGCCGGGTGATGGAGGACGCTGGGGTTGTCCGGATCGTCGAGGAGAAGGACGCGACGGAGGAGGAGAAGCGGGTCCGTCTCGTGAACCTCGGTCTCTACGCTTTCGACATATCCGAGATCCGGCACGCATTGGGGCTTGTGGGGACCGGGAATGCCCAGGGCGAGCTATATCTCACGGACGCCCTGGAGATCATCGGCAGGAGGAGCCGGGCGGTGACGCACCGGGTGAAGAACCTGCAGGAGGCGAACCTGGTCAACGACCGGGCTCACCTGGCTCTGGCCGAGGAGATCGTCCGGCGGCGCATCCTGGACGCTCACATGCGCGCTGGGGTGACTGTCAGAGACCCGGTGAGCACGCACATAGAGGCGACCGTGGAGATCGGGCGGGACACGGTGATCCTGCCGGGCACGTTCCTGCGCGGAGGAACGAGGATAGGCTCAGACTGCGTGATCGGACCTTCCACCGACCTGCTTAATACGGTGGTGGGCGATGGGGCGCTCGTCGAGCACTCGGTGGGACGAGGCGCAGAGATCGGCGCGGGCGCGACCGTCGGGCCTTATGCTTACCTGCGGCCCGGGGCGGTGCTCGGGGAGGCCTCGAAGGTCGGGGCGTACTGCGAGCTCAAGAACACGAAGGTTGGGGCGGGGAGCAAGGTGCCCCACCTCTCCTACATCGGGGACGCGGAGATCGGTGAGGGGGCGAACCTGGGTGCCGGTACGATCACGGCGAACTACGACGGGAAGGACAAGCACCGCACCCGGATAGGGGACGGGGTGTTTATCGGGATCAACACGAACCTCATAGCGCCGGTGGAGATCGGTGACAACGCCTACTTAGGGGCCGGGAGCGTGGTCAACAAGAACATCCCGCCGGGTAAGCTCGCGGTCGGGATGCCGGCGCGTGTGATCCGGGACGCACCTGGCAAGGCCTCAAAGGATGGGAAGAAGAACCAGGACGAGCGGCGTCGGGCCGGGACGGAGGAATAACTCGCGTGATGCAGAATGGACACCTGGAGCAGACGGCGGAGAAGAAGCTGGTACTCTTCTCGGGGCGGGGCTACCCGGAGCTGGCCGAGAGGATCGGCGAGAGGCTCGACGTCTCTTTGGGCGACGTCGACCTGCGCAGCTTCTCGGGCGGGGAGGTGTACGCCAGGTACGGGGAGAGCATCCGGGGCTCGGACGTGTTTATAGTGCAGTCTTTGTGCGATAGGGTCAACGGCCTTACGGTCAATGACAACCTCATGGAGCTCTTCGTGATGATAGACGCCGCAAAGCGAGCCTCGGCGGAGAGCATCGTCGTGGTTATCCCGTGGTTCGCCTACTCTCGCCAGGATCGCAAAACCAAGCCGCGCGAGCCGATAACGGCGCGGCTGGTGGCGAGCATGCTCCGGCAGGCCGGCGCGAAGCGGGTGATGACGATGGACCTGCACGTCGGCCAGATCGAGGGCTTCTTCAGCTTCCCGGTGGACCACCTGACAGCGATGCGCACGTTCGTAGACTACTTCACGAATCAGGGCTTCCGGGACGCCTGCGACGCGGTCGTCGTCGCCCCGGATGTCGGGGAGGCAAAGGTCGCCAAACGTCTCGCCGATCACCTGAGCCTGCCGTGGGCCATCGTCAACAAGATACGGCGCCAGCCGGGCCAATCGGAGGTCACGCACGTCATCGGCGAGGTCGCGGACAAGCGTGTGATCATGATAGACGACCTTATAGACACCGCCGGCACGCTCGTGAATGCCGCCGATAGCCTCGTCGAGTGCGGGGCGACGGAGGTCTACGCGTGCGCCACCCATCCGGTCTTCTCGGGCCCGGCGTATGAGCGGATCGACGGTTCTGTAATAAAGGAGGTCGTCGTCACCGATACCCTGCCCTTGAAGACGGATGAGCCGCGCAATAAGATAAAGGTGCTCACGATCGCCCCGCTCCTCGCCGATACGATCCGGAACGTCTTCTTCGACGACTCGGTGAGCGAGGTCTTTATGGGCGAGAACCAGCTCTTCTAGAAAACGTAACGGGAGTTAATAGATGGCGGAAAACGTAGGTTTACAGGCAAACGAACGTGAGGGACGGGGCAAGAACGACGCCCGGCGCCTGAGGACGCAGGGGTTCGTCCCGGCTGTCCTCTACGGCGATGGGAGCGATGCTACCGTACTGGCCGTGCCGGAGAAGATCGTAGACTACACCCTCCAGCATGTCGGTGACAACGCGCTCTACGACCTCAGCATCGGCGGCGGCGGGAACTCCACGGCCCGCGTGGTGGACGTGCAGCGCAACCCGGTCACGGGCAAGCTCGTGCATGTGGACTTCGCGCCGGTGAACATGCGCGAGCGAATAGTTATTACGATACCGCTGGCGGTCGCGGGTACGGACGAGTCTCCGGGGGTCTCGGAGGGCGGCGTCCTGGACCAGGTCGCCTATGAGGTCGAGGCCGAGTCCCTGCCGGGAAATATTCCGCAGGAGCTTACGGTGGATGTCTCGGGCCTCGGGCTGAACGAGAACCTCACCCTGGGCGACATCTCCTTGCCCGAGGGTGTCATCCTCATCTCCGACCCCGGGGAGGTCGCCGTGACGGTCACACCGCCGACGGAGATCACCGACGAGGAGATGGAGGCCGCCGGTATCGTCGAGGAGCCCTCCGACGAGGGGGCCGAGGAGGTCGAAGCTGAAGAGGGGACAGAAGCGGTTTCTCCCCAGGAGGGAGAGGGCCCCGCAGGACAAAACTTCCAGGCTTAAACTCTCGCGCTTCTTTTTTAACAGGGAGAGCGAGGGAGAGGCTGACGGGGGACCTTCCCGGTCCCCCGTAGTCGTGGGCCTCGGGAACCCGGGCCGCTCCTACGAGCGCACCCGCCACAACGTCGGCTTCCTGGTCGTGGACGAGCTTGCCAAGCGCCACGGCGGTTCCTGGCGGTCGAAGAAGAAGGCCGAGGCGGCCCCGGTCGGCTTCGGCTCGAAGAACGTTACCCTGCTCAAACCTACGACCTACATGAATAACTCGGGCGCTGCGCTCGCGGGGCTCAAGGTCGAGAACCTCATAGTCGTTCACGATGACCTGGACCTCCCCGAGGGCACAGTCCGCGTGAAGGTAGGCGGTGGGGCGGGCGGGCACAACGGGCTACGATCTATTGTCCAGCACCTCGGGAACGACTTCGTGCGGGTGCGGATAGGGATCGGGCGTCCGCCGGTCGGCCTGACCGTCACGGACTACGTGCTCGGGCGGATGGACTCGACGATCAAGGAGGCCGTGCCGGAAGCCGCTGACGCGGTGGAGGCTGTAATAGAGGCCGGTCCCGAGGTTGCGATGAACCGTTTTAACGTTCGTGCTTGAGCGATTCCGCTCCCTCGCCTGCGTGCGAGCGCCGGAGCATCCAGCCTAGCATCTCGATGCCGCCCTTGCTCAGGGTGCGGTCCTGACGATGACCTTTACGCCTTCCGGGAGGCCCAACTTCGGCAGCCTGCGTACCACTACATTGGCGCAAACTATGGAGCTAAACGGGATGCCGCGGTGGGCGGCCTTCGAGGAGAGGTTCATCGTCGCCGCGATCCCGGATGGGGAGATACTGGGCGCGCTCCGGTATCGGAGAGTATCCAAGCGGCTCCTTCTCGGGATGCTCGTCGCCGACCCATGGGCCGGGGAGCGTGTTCTCGCGGTGGCTTTGTACTCGGGGGCGAGGGGTCTGGCGCAGGAGATGGGCGTGAGGGAGGTCCTGGCCGGCCGGTACGGGGACTACCCTTACGACGCCGGGTACGGCTGGGGGAGGGATGGCTGGCGGCTGGACGTGGGACGAACTTGTGAAGAGCTTCCGGCGGGCGGTTGGCGCAGGGTCTTTGCGCTTATGGACATCGCTGCCGTACCGTTCTTCCGGGCTTTCTGTCATCGAGAAGAGGGGTACGAGTTCCAGATCAAACCTTTCGGTTGTCCGACGTCGAAGTCCGATTACCGCCAGTAAATCGCTACCGATGGTGCGACAATCAGGGCATGGTCGAGGACTTCGAAAGCCGCTACCGGGCCGTACGGAGCCGCGACGCTCGCTTCGACGGCTGGTTCTTTGTCGCGGTTACTTCGACCGGGATCTACTGTCGCCCAAGTTGCCCGGCGATGACTCCAAAGCGCGCCAACGTTCGCTTCTACCCTACGGCTGCCGCGGCCCAGTCGGGCGGTTTTCGCGCCTGCAAGCGTTGCCGTCCGGACGCCACGCCGGGATCTCCTGAGTGGGATGCACGCGCGGATCTCGCTAGCCGAGCGATGCGCCTGATCTCCGACGGCCTCGTGGATCGGGAGGGTGTGGCCGGGCTTGCGCGGCGGCTGGGCTATACGGAGCGTCACCTCCATCGCCTGCTCGTGGCTGCGGTCGGGGCGGGCCCGCTCGCTCTTGCCCGAGCACGGAGGGCCCATACCGCCCGGTTGCTCATCGAGACGACAGCGCTGCCCATCTCTCAGGTAGCGTTCGCGGCGGGCTTCGCCAGCATTCGCCAGTTCAACGACACCGTCCGCGAGGTCTTCGCTACCACCCCGAGGGAGCTGCGGCGGGCGCGAGGACATCGCAGCGAGGCGGCGCCCGGGGAGATCTCGCTACGCCTGCCGTACCGGATACCGTTCGACGCGAGCAGCATGTTGAACTTCCTCGGCGCACGGGCGGTACCGGGTGTGGAGGATTTCGTCCAGGGAGTCTACCGGCGGACGCTGCGCCTGCCGCATGGCGCCGGGATAGTGGCGCTCTCCGACGGTGGGGACCACGTGCGGTGCGAGCTCCGGCTGCAGGACCTGCGCGACCTCGGCGCCGCCGTACAACGCTGCCGCAGGCTCCTGGACCTCGATGCCGACCCGGTTGCCGTCGCGGAAGTCCTCGGCGCGGACCCGCTACTCGCGCCGCTCGTGCGTAGCGCGCCGGGACAGCGCGTACCCGGGAGCGTTGACGGTGCAGAGCTCGCCGTACGCGCGGTACTCGGCCAGCAGGTCTCCGTGGCCGGCGCCCGAACCCTCGCCGGCCGGCTGGTCGCCCGATACGGGCAACCCCTACCCGGGGCGCTCGCCGGGACCGATGAGGGACTCGCTTATCTCTTCCCGGAGCCGGCCAGCATCGCGGATGCCGATCCGGGCGGTCTTGCCATGCCCGCTGCACGGCGCGAGGCCCTGCGCGGGCTGGCCCGTGCTCTGGCCGAAGGTGAGATCTTCCTCGATCCCGGCGCCGACTGGGAAGAGGTAGAGAGCAGGCTCCTGGCGCTCCGTGGAATCGGGCCCTGGACCTCGTCCTACATCGCCATGCGTGCCCTCGGTGATCCCGACGCGTTCCTCCCCACGGACCTCGGGGTACGACGTGCTATCTCCGAACTCGGCCGGGCGAGCGACTGGGCCGGCGTCGCCGCTCTCGCCGAGCGGTGGCGTCCCTGGCGCTCCTAC
>CADCVG010000029.1:0-1825 GCA_902806075.1 uncultured Rubrobacteraceae bacterium | reverse complement strand
GGACCTTCGACCTGCCGCTCGCCTTCGTTGGTTCCGAGTGGCAGCAGGCCGTGTGGCGGGCGCTGACGCGTATCCCTTTCGGCGAGACCCGTAGCTACGCCGAGGTCGCGGCGATGGCCGGGCGTAAGGGAGCGGCCCGGGCCGTGGGCCGGGCAAACTCCACCAACCGGCTAGCGCTGGTCGTTCCCTGCCACCGCGTCATCGGCGCGGATGGGTCGCTAACCGGGTTCGCCGGGGGCGTCCACCTCAAGACCCGGCTGCTGGATCACGAGACCCGGGTGCTCGCAGGCGTGGATTAAACCATGAGCCTGAGGAGGCGCACCCAGTGTTAGCGCTGCATGCTCGCTCTCGATGATGAAGGCTTCGCCTTTATCTGCAGCTATGAATGCACTTTCTGCGCTGCCGGGATGGATCAGTCTGTCCCCAACTGCGGCGGTGAGTTGGTAGTGCGCCTCGAACGCCGACCAGAAAGGCCGTAGGCGCAGGGCGAAGACCCGGCCAACCCCGGTAGAAGGTTTATAGGAGCGATTCGAGCGTGAAACCGAAGGACCTTGTGGCCCTGATCCTGCTGGGGGCGATCTGGGGCAGCTCTTTTCTGTTTATTCGCGTCGCTGTTCCGGCCTTCGGTCCCTTGTCACTCGTGGAGCTTCGGGTGGGGCTCGCCGCCCTGGCGCTGGCGCCTTTCGCCGTGGCTCTAGGCCGCGTGCCGGAGGTCCGCTCGCATTGGAGGCAGTTCCTCGTCGTGGGGATGCTCAACGCGGCGATCCCCTTCTCGCTCATAGCCTTCGCGGAGATCGAGATCACAGCCTCCCTCGCGGCGATACTCAACTCCACGACCGTGCTGTTCTCGGCGCTGGTTGCAGCGGTGTGGACCGGGGATCCCTTGACCGGCAGGAAGATCTTCGGGGTGGCCCTCGGGATCCTGGGCGTGGCCGTGCTCGTGGGCCTCGACCCATTGCCCCTGAATGGTCCCGTCCTGCTGGCGGTCGGGGCGTCGCTCGCCGCGTCCCTCTTCTACGCGATATCCGGCACCTACATAAAAAAGACCTTTCTGGGGATCAGGCCACTGACCCTGGCGGTCGGCCAGCAGACCGGTGGGGCTTTGTGGCTCTTGCTCCCTGCCGCCGCTACGCTGCCCGGCGAGGCGCCGCCCCTGCCGGCCATGCTCTCCGCGTTTGGGCTGGCCATACTTTGCACGGCGGTGGCCTATCTGCTCTACTTCACCCTCATCACCAACGTCGGACCGACCAGCACGCTCACCGTCACCTTCCTCGCGCCGGGCTTCGGGGTACTCTTCGGCGTCCTGCTCCTCGGCGAGCCCTTCGACTTGGGAACACTCGCAGGCCTGGCGATCATCCTTCTTAGCGTCGCGCTCGTCACCGGTATCGGTCTCGACAAAGTGAAGGAGAGACGAGCATGACGGAGACGAGATGGGATAGGGTTCCTGGGAGTCCCTTCGAAGGTTGCCCGCACGGTTCTGGCGACGGGTAGCGGTACTGTGGAGTTTCGCACCCGTACCGTTTCTTCAAGGCTTTCGTGACGAGATGGAAGAGAGGGGGTTAGCGGGGGTAGAGGATCATCTGCGTGCAGCGGAAGAGGGCTAGCTTCTTGCCGGACTCTTCGTCGGCAACGGTCGCGTCCCACACCTGCGTCGCCCGTCCTCCGTGGACGAGGGTCGCCTCGCAATTGATGACCCCCTCGCGCTTGGTGCCGAGGAAGTTGCTCTTCAATTCGACCGTAGTGAAGCCTTCGGCTCCTTCGGGCAGGTTGACGAAGCAGCCGTAGCCGCAGGAGGTGTCGGCGAGCGCGATGATCGTGGCGGCGT
>CADCVG010000028.1 GCA_902806075.1 uncultured Rubrobacteraceae bacterium | reverse complement strand
CTGGGACGTGCCCGGCGGCAGGTACCTCCTCATAATCGCCGTGGTGGGGCCCTGGATCTCCGACGCCGGAGCGTACTTCGCCGGGCGGCTCTTCGGACGCCACCCGCTCTTCCCCGCCCTGAGCCCGAAGAAGACCATCGAGGGCGCGAGCGGGGGCCTGCTGCTGACGGCGGCGGCCGTAGGGTACTT
Source organism: uncultured Rubrobacteraceae bacterium (assembly GCA_902806075.1). GTDB lineage: Bacteria > Actinomycetota > Rubrobacteria > Rubrobacterales > Rubrobacteraceae > Rubrobacter_F. The sequence continues at coordinate 13,073 of CADCVG010000028.1, read as the reverse complement.
CGCCTATCTCTTCCTGGACCTGAATCCTCTCGTGGCGGTACTCGTCGGTGCTGTGGTCTCGGTGTTGAGCCAGGCGGGCGACCTCTTCGAGTCCGTCCTCAAGCGTATCCTAGACCTCAAGGACCTCGGCCGTGCCCTGCCCGGACACGGTGGACTCCTGGACCGGATAGACAGCCTGCTCTTTACCGCACCCGCGGTGTACTACTTCTACACCCTCTACCTCCTGTGAGGTGCCCCATATGAAGCGACACATCACCATCCTCGGCTCCACCGGCAGCATCGGCCTGCAGGCCCTCGACGTCGTCCGCTCCTATCGGGAGCACTTCGAGGTCGTCGGCCTCTCCGCCAACAGCGACGCGAAGAAACTCAGGGAACAGGCCGCTGAGTTTCGTCCCGCCCGCGTCGCCCTCGAAACCGGCGATACGGGCGCCCTCGAAGACTTGCCCGCCGAGAGGATCACTGGCCCCGGCGCCGCCGCTACACTCGCCGCCGCCCCCGCGGACGTCGTCCTGAACGGCATCGTCGGCTATGCTGGACTCGCCGCCACGGTCGAGGCGCTGGAGGCGGGTAATACGGTCGCCCTCGCCAACAAGGAGTCCCTCGTCGCGGGCGGTGACTGGGTGATGCGGCTCGCGCAGAGCACCGGGAAGGACCTGATCCCCGTTGATTCCGAACATTCGGCGATCTTCCAGTGCCTCGCTGGGAGGAGCGAGGGGGAGGTGCGCGAGATCCTGCTGACCGCCTCGGGCGGGCCGTTCTTTGGGAGGACGAAGGCGGAGCTTGTAGGGGCGGGACCGGAGGAGGCGTTGAAGCACCCGACGTGGCGGATGGGACCAAAGATTACGGTCGACTCCGCGACCATGATGAACAAGGGCCTCGAAGCGATAGAGGCCTACCACCTCTTCGGCGTCTCCTACGACGACATCCGGATCGCCGTACACAGGCAGTCGGTCGTACATGGGGGCGTCCTCTTCGTGGACGGCTCGGCAATACTGCACGCCGCCCTCCCGGACATGCGCCTCCCCATCTCCTATGGCATCCTCTACCCCGAGAGGGTGGAGGTCGGGGCGGAGCCGGTCGGTTTCCGCGACGCGACGTGGACGTTCGAAGAGCCCCGGAGCGACGTGTTCCGGTGCCTGCCTCTAGCCGTAGGGGCAGGTCGGCTCGGCGGGGCGTATCCGGTGGCGCTGAACGCGGCGAACGAGGTCGCCGTGGGGGCCTTCCTTGACCAGGGTATAAAATTCTTGGGTATAGCGGACGTCGTTGAGGAGGTTCTAGAGGCTGTGCCGGATCTGGGCGCGATGGATAACATGCAGGCTATAGCGAACGCGGACCGCTGGGCCCGCGAAGAGGCGGAGAAGGTGGTAAGGAACACACGATGACAATCCTTGCAGCCATCCTCGGCCTGATCTTCCTTATAGTCATCCACGAACTCGGCCACATGCTCGCCGCAAAGGCAATGGGCGTCCATGTCCCCGAGTTCGGCGTCGGCTTCGGCCCCGCCCTCATAAAGAAGAAGATCGGCAAGACAATCTACTCTTTCCGCATAATACTCCTCGGCGGGTTCGCGAAGATGGAGGGTATGGAGGGGATGGCGAGCGTCGAGAAGGAGACGGGCGAGTTCGGCCCCGACGCGTATCCTTCGAAGCCGGCCTGGCGGCGGGCGGTCATCATCTTCGCGGGGCCATTCGCGAACCTGCTGGCGGCGGTCGTCATATTCGCCGTCTTGTTTATGGGCATATCGCCGCCGACCACGGAGGTGGAGTCGGTCGTCTCCGGGTCCCTCGCCGAGCAGGTCGGCTTGCAGGAAGGGGACCGCATCGTCTCGGTGGACGGGCAGCAGATCGAAGATTGGGGACAGTTCCAGCAGGCTGTGGACGCCCGGAGTCCGGGGGATGAGGTCGAATTCGTCGTGGAGCGCGGCGGGGAGCGGGAGGAGTTCTCGGGGGCGCTGACCGCCGACGAGCGGGACCCGGAGCGGGCGCTGGTAGGGGTGCAGCCCAAGCCGTCCGAGGAGACCTATGGGCCACTTCAGGCTCTGGGGCTCGGGGTAGAGAGGACGGTGCAGGTGCTCGGGCTCTTCGGATGGTTTATCGGGCAGTTGGCGACCGGCGGGATCAGCTTCTACGATTCCGTCTCCAGCCCGATAGGAGTGGTCGGGGTGAGCAGCGACGTGGCCGAGCAGGGGGCGCAGAGCTTTGCGGCGCTCCTCGCGCTCATAAGCCTCAACCTGGCCGTCTTCAACCTGCTTCCCATACTGCCGCTCGACGGGGGGCATCTGTTCTTTATCGCGGCGGAGAAGGTGTTGGGGAGGCCGGTCAGCGCGGAGACGGTAGCGAAGGTCGCGGCCTTCGGGCTCGCGCTAATACTTATGCTCTTCGTCTTCGCAACCTACGCAGACCTTAGTAAAATCTTTACCGGACAACCGTTTATCCCCGATCCATAGAAGAGAGTTGGGAGTGTCATGACAGAGGCAGTCGTACAGGAGCGCCCGATCACCAGCCGTCAAATAGTGGTAGGCGGCGTGCCCATAGGCGGCGGCGCGCAGGTGGCCGTCCAATCCATGACCAACACCAACACCTCCGACGTAGAGGCGACCGTGCAGCAGGTCTACGACCTGAACGCCGCCGGCGCAGACCTCGTGCGCGTCTCGGTAAACGGCTCAAAGGCGCTCGTCGGCTTCAAGGAGGTCATCTGGCGTACGCCGGTACCCCTGATCGCCGACATCCACTTCGACTACCGGATGGCGTTGGGCGCCGCCGACGCCGGGGCGGCCTGCGTGCGCATCAACCCCGGCAACATCGGCGGCAACGACCGCTACCGCGCCGTTATCGAGAAGTGCATGGAGACCGGTGTCGCGATGCGCATCGGTGTCAACTCCGGCTCCGTCGAGAAGAAGTACTGGGACCTCCCGAAGGCCGAGGCCCTGGTGTCGAGCGCCCTGCAGAAGGTTGAGATCGCCGAGGAGATGGGCTTCAAGGACTTCAAGGTCTCGCTCAAGGCCAGCCACGTCCCCGAGATGGTCGAGGCGAACAGGGAGTTCCGCAAGCACTCCGACGCCCCGCTGCACCTCGGCGTCACCGAGGCCGGGACGAAGCTCCCCGGCGCCATAAAGAGCGCCGCGGCCCTGGGTCAGCTCCTCCCCTACGGCATCGGTGACACCATCCGCATCTCGCTCGCCGAGGACCCGGTCGAGGAGATACCGGTGGCGTACCAGATCCTCTCCTCCCTCAACCTCCGCCACCGTGGCCCCAACGTCATCGCCTGCCCGAGCTGCGCCCGAACCTTAGGCTTCGACGTCATCGGCATGGCGGCCCAGGTCGAGAACGCGCTCAAGCACTACGAGGACCACTTCACCGTCGCCGTCATGGGCTGCATCGTCAACGGCCCCGGTGAGGCAAGGGATGCCGACTACGGTGTGGCAGGTGGCAAGGACGACGGTGTGATCTTCTCCAAGGGCCATCCGCTGCGAAAGGTCGGCCGCGATGAGATCTTCGACGCCCTCTTTGAGGAGATACAGAAGGACGGCTGGAGGTAGGCTGCGCGTTCTAGCGAGTGGTTTTGTAGGGCTCCTATGCAGGCTGGACTATGCGACCGCAACTAGATGAAGGGCTGCTAGATCGTTTAGACTATCTAATCTCCAAAGCTGAGGCACTTCTTGTGAGAAACAGGGATCGAAGTGGTCGTAGCAAGAGTGTTAAGAAACCGGAAATCGACGCGGACCACGGCGCGTTTACAGAGTGACAGATGCAAACGGTCAACTTCCTCGTTGCCATGTTGGGAAGAGATAGTATCTACACGAGAGGTTTCGCAAGCGAAGCCACTACTATGTCGGATGAAAGCATCCAGGGAGGCCTTGGAATTTTGAGAGCCGTCAAAGAAGATATAAAAGGCGGCTATCTCACGGACCTGCGGACGCTGATCTCCGCCGAAGTATTCACGGATTTTCTTAAGATGGCCGGACACTTGTACGAGGCTGGCTATAAGGATCCGGCAGCGTCTTTAGCTGGGGCTGTTCTTGAGGACGGGTTACGCAAAATCGCTTCCGTAAATGAGATCAAGCTAAAGGCACGTGAAGACCTGAGCTCTTTGAACCGAAAGGTTGCCGACAAAAATGTGTACAACCGCTTAGTTCAGAAGAAGGTTCAAGTATGGACTGGCGTGCGGAATCACGCAGACCATGGGGAGTTCGGCGAGTATTCCTCTCAAAATGTGGCGGACATGATTCGTGGCATCGAGAAGTTCCTTGCCGACTACCTTCAGTAGATGCTGCTGGTGAAGCAGTACTATAGTACCAGGTGCCGAGCAGAGATCGTTCGCCTTGTAACCTAGATACTCTGCGGTATAATCAGCCTTGCTGTACTGGAGCAAGGGGTCTCTAGGGACCCGTTGCTTTTTTAACGTCTCGAAAAGGGGAGCAACAAACGGCGAGTTTGGAGAGATTGGCGGAGATCGTGGAGGGGGCCCTCCCGGAGGGTGCGGAGCTTATCGAAGCCCGTTTCTCCGGTGGGCCTCTTCTTACGCTGCTCGTGGACCGGGAGAACGGACCCGTGGATCACGAGTTTTGCGTGAGGATGGCGCAGTTGGTCTCGCCGGCTCTGGATGAGGAGGGCTACGACGGTCTTGTGGAGGTCTCTTCCCCAGGGATAGAGCGTCCGCTGACAAAGCCGGAGCACTTCCGGCGCTTTGTCGGGCACGAGGCGAGGGTGAAGGTGGCCGAACCTATCGAGGGTCGGCGGAACTTCACCGGCAGGATCGAGAACGCGGACGAGACGAGTTTCGTATTAAAACTCTTAGAGGGGGGAGCGGAGGTGGAGTTGCCGTTCGGCTCCGTCGCGCGCGCGAACCTCAAGGAGGACATATAACGACATGAACACGGCATTGTTATCAGCACTACATGAGATCGAGATAGACAAGGGTATTCCCTTCGAGACGGTGAAGGGGGTGCTCGAGGAGTCTTTGCTCGCGGCTTACGAGGGCCGGGAGGGGGCGGTCGAGGGGGCAGAGGTGGTCCTCGACCGGGAGACGGGCGACCTGTGCGTCATGAAGGACGGCGAGGATATTACGCCGCACGACTTCACGCGCATCGCCGCGCAGGTGATGCGCCAGACGTTCTACCAGCGCTTGAACGAGATAAGCAACGACCAGCTCCTGGACGAGTACGGCGGGCGCATGGGCGAGGTCGTGACCGGCATCGTCCAGCAGGCGCACCGGCGGATGACGCTGGTAGACCTCGGGCGGGTAGAGGCGCTGTTGCCGGCGAGCGAGCAGGTACCCAACGAACGGTACGAGAACGGGCAGCGGATCAAGGTGTATCTGCTGGAGATCCGAGAGCCGGGCAGGGGACCGAGCATGACGGTCAGCCGACGTCACGAGGGCCTGTTGAAGGGCCTCTTCGAGCTCGAGGTGCCGGAGATCTACGACAACCTCGTGGAGATAAAGGCCGTCGCTCGTGAGGCCGGACTGCGCTCCAAGGTCGCGGTCTGGTCCAACGAGCAGGGTATAGACCCGGTCGGCGCCTGCGTGGGACCTCGGGGAAGCCGTGTGCGCGCGGTGGTCTCCGAGCTGCGTAACGAGAAGATAGACATCATCCAGTGGGACCCGGACCCGGCTCGCTTTATAGCGAAGGCTTTGAGTCCCGCGCGTGTGCGGGAGGTCTACCTGGATGAGGACGAGAAGCAGGCCGAGGTTATAGTGCCGGATGACCAGCTCTCGCTCGCGATCGGGCGGGAGGGGCAGAACGCCCGGCTCGCCGTCAAGCTAACTGATTGGAAGATAGACATAAAGCCGGAGAGCCAGGCGACCGAGTACGACGAGGAGGAAGAGGGCTGGGAGCCCGACGAGGACTCCACGATGCACCGTTGCCGGGCGGTACTCGCCAACGGGCGTCGGTGCGCCAATACGGCTCTGCCGGGATCTTTGTTCTGTGGGATACCTTCGCACCAGGCCCAGGCCGCGGAGTTCGAGGGCCTCGTAGAGGGCTCGTAGGGGGTTAGATGAGCAAGCGCGTTTACGAGATAGCGAAAGAGCTATCGCTGGATACCAAAGAAGTTATGGATCGCCTGAACAACGCGGGCGTTGAAGTCAAGAACCACTTCGCAGCGGTCGAGGAGCCCGTCTATGAGCGGGTCTTCGGCGACGGCGCTAACGGGGGCGCGAAGGTCCCGAACAGTCGCACCGAGGCACAAGAGGCCGAAGCGCGGGAGGCCCGCGCGGAGGCGGAGCGCTCCGGACACGGTGCCGCGATCTCCGACGCGCCGGCCGAGCAGCCGGTCTCGGTTCCGGACGGTAAGAGGCATAAGAGCGGTAAGAAGCGGCGCAGGGTCGTCATAGACGCGAGCGCCACGAACAGGGCGCCGCGTCCGACCGCCGTCGAGACGCCACCAAAGGAGGCACCCAAGGTTGCGGCCGCTACGGCCGAGGCGAAACAAGAAGAGAAGAGCGTGGTGCGCGTCGAGCCGGGTGCGACGGTCAAGGACCTGGCCGACGCAATGGATGTCGCGCCGACCCAGATCATCAAGGTGCTCATGGGGCTCGGCGAGATGAAGACCATGACCCAGACGCTCTCCATCGAGGAGATAGAGTTGATCTCCGAGGAGATGGGCGTCGAGGTGGAGGTCGGCGCCGTAGAGGAGCCCGACGTGGATCCAGGGATAGACGATGCCCCGGAAGACCTCGTCGAGAAGCCGCCGGTCGTGACGGTGATGGGTCACGTCGACCACGGCAAGACCTCGCTTCTGGACCGCATCCGCAAGGCGAACGTGCAGTCCGGCGAGGCCGGCGGCATCACGCAGCACATCGGCGCCTACCAGGCCGAGAGCGGCGGCAGGAGGGTCACGTTCATCGACACCCCTGGCCACGAGGCGTTCACCGAGATGCGCGCCCGCGGCGCCCGCGTGACGGATGTCGTCGTCCTCGTCGTGGCCGCCGACGACGGCGTGATGCCTCAGACGGACGAGGCCATCGAGCACGCGAAGGCCGCCGGCGTCCCGCTGGTCGTGGCGCTCAACAAGATAGACGTGCCGAACGCCAACCAGGACCGGGTTCTGGGCGAGCTCTCCGAGAGGGATCTCGTCCCCGAGGTCTACGGCGGCGAGACGGTGACGGTATCGGTCTCGGCCAAGACGGGCGAGGGTATAGACGATCTCCTGGAGAACATCCTGATCGTCGCGGAGCTCGAAGACCTCAAGGCGAACCCCGACGCTCCGGCGAGTGGGTACGTGATCGAGAGCGAGCGCGACCCGGGCCGGGGTCCGGTAGCCACGCTCCTCATGAACCGCGGCACGCTCCACAAGGGCGACGTCGTGCTCGCCGGCACCGCCTACGGGCGCGTCCGGGCGATGCTCGACTACACCGGTAAGCGCATAAAGCAGGCAGGCCCTGGCGAGCCCGTAGAGATACTCGGCCTCTCCGGTGTCGCCGAGGCCGGGACCCGCTTCGAGGTCGTCGAGCACGAGCGGAACGCCCGCGATAAGGCCCAGCAATCCGAGGCGGCCGCGAGGCGCCTGGAGCTCGCCCAGGGCGGCACGCGGCGTACCCTCGAAGAGCTACTCGGCGAAGGCGGTACCCAGGATCTCAACCTCGTCGTCAAGGCCGACGTCGCGGGCTCCGTCGAGGCGCTCAAGGAGGCCCTCTCGAAGCTCACAACGGACGAGGTGCGGGTCAACATCGTACGCTCGGGGGTCGGAGCGGTCACGGACTCCGACGTGATGCTCGGGTCGGCGAGCGGCGGGATCGTGCTGGGCTTCAACGTCCGGCCGACGAACACCGCCAAGCAGGTCGCCGAGCGCGAGGGCGTCGAGATACGTACGTACGACGTGATCTACAAGGCCCTCGAAGAGATTGAGGCCGCCATGCGCGGCATGCTCGCCCCGGAGACCGAGGAGCGTGAGACGGCTACCGCGGAGGTGCGCCAGACCTTCCGGGTGCCGAACGCGGGTTTGATCGCCGGCTGCTACGTGACGAGCGGTGAGATCTTCCGAAACAACCGCGTCCGCGTGGTGCGGGACGGTACCGTGGTCTACGAGGGAAACATCGCCTCCCTCAGGCGCTTCAAGGACGACGCGCGGTCGGTGCGGCAGGGCTTCGAGTGCGGTATCGGTGTCGAGAACTTTAACGACGTCAAGGAGGGCGACGTCCTGGAGTTCTTCGAGGTCGTCGAGATCCCGAGGTAGCAAGGACCAGTTGTTCTGCACCGTCAGGCTGGAGTTGGAGCTACCCTTCAGCTCCAGCCTCAAGCAAAAACGCCAGATAGTGAGGTCCCTCAAGGACCGCCTCCGCCGCAAGAACGTCTCCGTCGTCGAGGCGGATAACCAGGACTCCTGGCAGCGGGCCACGGTGGAGTTCGCGCTCGCCGCAGTGGACTTGAGGGCGGCGGAGGAGAAGCGCGAGGAGGTTCGGCGCGCGCTCCTCAACTACGAGGAATTGGCGATACTGGAGTGGCGGGAGGAGTTCGTGAAGCTATGAGCGACAGGACGCGCAAGGTCGAGTCGCAGCTAAAGGAGATCGTGGGCGAAGAGGTCACCATCCTCTCTGACCCGCGCATCCACGGCCTCGTTACGGTGACCGGAGTACGAGTGAGCCCGGACCTCGCCACCGCGACGGTCTTCTACAGCGTGCTCTCCGAAGAGGACCTCGAAGGGGCGCGGGAGGGTCTCCAGAGCGCCGCTGGACGCATCCAGGGCTCGGTTGGCCGGCAGACGCGCCTCAAGCGCACCCCCCGCCTGCGCTTCGAGCCCGACCCGGTCGTGGAGAACGTTGATCGGATCGAGACGGCCCTCAAGGACATCAGGGAGACGGGAGAGGATGACCACACGCACGACCGGTAACACGACGCGCGAGGTCGCGGAGTTCCTGAAGAGCCTGCAAAAGGGTGCCGTCACCACCCACACGGGGGCGGACGGCGATGCGATCGGCTCCGCTATCGCCCTCGTGTACCTGGTACGCGCTTTAGGCGCCGAAGCCGTCTTCTGCCACTCCGAGGAGGTCCCGGGCTACCTTGAGTGGCTCCTCCCGGACGAGCCTTTGAAGGAGTGTCCGGTGGACCACGACCTGCTCGTGGTTGATACCTCCCGCTCCGACCGGGTCGGGGTGGCGCACGAGGGTGTTCATCCGGTACGGCTGAACCTGGACCACCACGAGGATAACCCACTCTACGGGGAGAAGAACCTCGTAGACTCGCTGGCGGCGGCGAGCGCCCAGATTGTTGCTTCCCTCTACACGGAGCTTGGGGTTCCGCTCGAGAGGAAGCCCGCCGAGGCGATCTACACGGGTGTCTCGACCGATACGGGCGGCTTCCGCTTCCGCAACGTCTCCCCCGAGACCCACGAGCTCGTAGCCGACCTCCTTCGCGCTGGCGTGATCCCGGCCGAGATAGATGAGCGACTCAACCGCAGCGGCACCATCGAGCAACTGAAGATAGTCGGTCTCTCTCTTGCGAACGCCGAGCGATATGGGGAAGCCCTCATCGCCACCGTAGACAAAGACGACTACGCGCGCACCGGCGCCACCGAGCTTGACTCCAAGGAGTCAATAGACCACCTACGCACCGTGGCCGGGGTCGAGGTCGTCGCTCACCTGCGGGAGATCGAGGGTGGCACCAAGGGCTCCCTGCGCTCCGAACGCGTGGACGTCGGTGAGGTCGCCCGCACCTTTGGCGGCGGCGGACATCGGCTCGCGGCGGGCTACACTACCCTAAAGTCGCCTCAAGAAGCCAGAGAGGAACTGCTCGAAGCCCTGGGAGGCGTCGTGGACCTGCGGGACGGGTCAGGCGGGGGCGCCGGATAGCCGCGCCCGCCCCTCTCGACGGCGCGCTCCTCCTGGACAAGCCGTCCGGCATCACCAGTGCACGGGCGGTATCACGGGTCAAACACCTCCTGCCCAGGAAGACGAAGATCGGGCACACCGGTACCCTCGACCCTCTTGCCTCCGGTCTCCTCGTCCTCCTTATCGGCCGTGCCACCCGCCTCTCCCGCTACATAACCGGCCTCGACAAGTCCTATGTAGCAACCGCCCGCCTCGGCGCCGTCTCCGATACTCTGGACGCCGACGGTAACGTAACTATCCTGCCGGATTCCACTCTCCCCGACGAACCTGCTCTCCGCGCCGCCACGAGGCGCTTTACGGGCGAGCTCCTCCAGACCCCGCCGATGGCCTCCGCCGTCAAGGTAGGGGGCGAACGCCTCTACAAGCTCCACCGTCGCGGCGAAGAGATAGAGCGCCAGAGCCGCCCCATAACCGTCAACTCCTTCGAGCTACTCTCCCTCGACTCCGAGACCGCTACCTTCACCATCTCCTGCGGTAGCGGCACCTACGTCCGCACCCTGGTAGCCGACCTCGCCGAATCCCTACACACCGGCGCCTACCTGACCACCCTTCGACGGACCCGCGTGGGCCACCTCACCATAGAGAACGCCATAGAGCCCGACGATCTCTCCTCCGAAACCTTACATAACCACATAATACAAACGAAGAACGTGGTAAGTTTCCTGCCTGTAGTAGAGGTTTCGGAGGGGGAGCGGTTTGGGGTATGCAATGGGCGCAAGCTGGGGGCATTCGGTCTCCCCGGGAGCTACCGGGTCGAGGCTGGGGGAGAGTTGTTGGCGGTCTACCGGGACGAAGAAGGGGAGGCCAGGGCGGAGGTCGTGCTGTGTGCGGGGGTATCGTAAGGGTGCGGGACGATGAGGGGTGGTGGGTATGAGCACCGCGTCGGTTGGTCGTGTCGTGGTCGCTCTGGGGAACTTCGACGGGGTGCATCTCGGGCATGCGTTGGTGGTTGGGCGGGCGGTCGAGGAGGGGCAGAGGAGGGGGGTGCGCTCGGTGGCGGTTACCTTCGATCCGCACCCGCGGGCAGTCCTGCGTCCGGGGAGCGAGCCGAAGTTGTTGACCACACCGGACGTGCGAGAGGAGTTGCTACTGGGGCACGGGGTTGACGAGGTGCGCACCATCCGGTTCGACAGAGAGCTCTCGCAGAAAGGCCCGTGGGAGTTCGTGCGGGACGTGCTCGTGAGGGAGCATGGGGCCGGGGTGATCGTCGTCGGGGAGAACTTCAGGTTCGGCTACAAGGCGTCGGGGGACTTCGAGGACTTGCGGCGGTACATGCGAGAGTTCGGCGGGGAGGCTTATGCCGTCCCTATCTACGCTTCCGGGGTGGACGTCAACTCGACCAGGATACGCGACCTCCTCGCCGGGGGCGAGGCGCGGGAGGCCGCGAAGCTCCTCGGGAGGGCCTACCTTCTGCGCGGCGAGGTGGTGGAGGGGGACAAACGGGGCCGGAGCATCGGTTTCCCCACGGCCAATATACTGCCAGATCCGCGCGCCCTCGTGCCGGGCCGGGGGGTTTACGCCGGGCGTGTGATCTTTGGCGGCGAGAGTTACGGGGCGTGTACCAACGTCGGGGTCGCACCGACCTTCGACCGGCGGGAGAGCAAGGTCGAGGCGCACCTCCTCGATTTCGAGGGAGACTTGTACGGAGAGGTCGTAGACGTAACGTTCGAGGAGTGCCTGCGGCCGGAGATGCGGTTCGATGGGGTAGGGCAGCTCAAGCAGCAGATAGCGCGGGACGTCGAGGCGGCGCGGCGGCTGGTCGGCGAGGGCGCTTGATGCATGTGGTAGCATATGTATGACTAGAGAAACAGGTTGATCGAGCAAGAGTAGAAGAAGAGAACAAAGAGGAGAAGAGGCAGTTGGCGGTAGTAGAGAACAAAGAGGGAATAATCCAGGAGCATGCGACGCACGACGGCGACACGGGGTCGCCCGAGGTTCAGGTCGCGCTGCTCACGACGCGCGTACGGCACCTCACCGAGCATCTGCGCGAACACAAGCACGATTTCCATTCGAGGCGGGGGCTTTTGAAGCTGGTGGGCCAGAGGCGCCGTCTCTTGAAGTACCTGCAGAAGAAGGACGTCGAACGTTACCGGACGCTCATCTCGAAGCTCGGGTTGCGCCGCTAAGGCGAGCGTTAGCCTTCCCTTCGCTGCATCGTTAGAAACAAAGAGGAGAAAAAGAATATGCGTTTAGAGATACCCGTAGGCGAGCGGACGATGGTGCTCGAAACCGGGAAGCTCGCCCGCCAGGCGGGCGGCTCCGTCATGGCTCGGCTCGGGGACACCGTGGTCCTCTCGACCGCGACGCGGTCGCAGAACCCGAGGCCGGGGGTGGACTTCCTGCCCTTGAGCGTCGATATCGAGGAGCGGACGTCGGCGGCCGGCAAGATCCCGGGCGGCTTCCTGAAGCGTGAGGGGAGGCCCAGCGACAGGGCCATACTCACCGCGAGGCTCACCGACCGGCCCATAAGACCGCTCTTCCCCAAGGGGTACCGAAATGAGATCCAGGTGATCGGCACCGTCTTCGGGGCCGATCAGGAGACGCCGTACGACACGCTCAGCATGGTTGGGGCGTCGGCGGCTCTCTCCCTCTCGGACCTGCCGTTCGACGGACCGATAGGCGCCGTGAGGGTCGGGCGCTCGCTCGACGGGGAGTTCATCCTAAACCCGACGTACGCCCAGATCTCCGAGAGTGACCTCGACCTCGTGGTGGCGGGGACGAAAGAGGCGATCACCATGGTCGAGGCCGGGGCCAACGAGGTCCCGGAGAGCGTGATGGTCGAAGCCATGCTCCTCGCCCAGGAGGCGATACGCCAGCAGGCAGAGGCGATTGAGGGCTGGGCCGCCGAGCACGGCAAGCCAAACCAGGAGTTCGCCGCCGCCGCCGAGAACCCTGTTCTCGCCGACCTGAGGGAGCGCTACCTCGACCGTGTCAAGGACGCCCTCATCAACCCGGACCGCAGGGGCCGCCACGAGGCGCTCGACGAGTTGCGCGCGGAGGTCACCGAGGGGCGGGAGCCCGAAGAGGTCGAGCAGATACAGGCAGCCATCAGCACCCTGCAAAAAGAGGCGTTCAGGAAGCTGTACATCGAGGATCGCAAGAGGACCGACCTCAGGGCAATGGACGAGATACGTCCGATCACCGCGGAGATCGGTATAATACCGCGTGTTCACGGCACCGGTCTGTTCACGAGGGGCGAGACGCAGGTGCTAAGCTCGCTAGCTCTCGCGGATCTTGGGCTGTCCCAG
>CADCVG010000027.1 GCA_902806075.1 uncultured Rubrobacteraceae bacterium | reverse complement strand
GACTTTGCGCAAGGCGCAGACAGCCGAGTTGAGCGACCAGCGGGCTTTCTTGAGGTCGGACTCTGGCCACAGCCACCCCATCAGGTAGTCCTGTGTCACAGGCCGGGGCACATTCGCCACTAGATATCTGAGGATAGCCAGCGCTTTGCCGTGATGACCCAGAGGCAAGGCTCTACCGTGGGAAAGGATTTCGAAGCGCCCGAAGAAACGGACTTCCAGATGATGCGGGGCCGCAAGGACACTATCGGACGGAGTTTTCTGATCATTGGTCGGCGCTGTCCGTTCGCCCGAGGTTCGGGCTTCGACCGGTGGTGAGACGCTGCGCGCCTTTACTCCTGTTGACCGGTTCGCTGGAGAATCAGAGGGTAGGTGGCTAGCATCGGGGACCTGTCCCCCCGTGTAGGCTGCTAGTACCGCCGCGGCAGCGCTCACCTCCTGGTGGCTCAACTGGATCCAGCTCCGGCGCAGCGTTTCGCGGACCTCCCGCGACTCTTCTGCGTCCAACTGCCCATGGCTCAACGCTACGCACAGTTGCCCGGCCACCCGGGCAGCCTCGATCGAGAAGCGATTGGTGAAGCCCGCGGCAGAGCGTAAAATTTGCCGGAAACACTCGGCGGCCAGCGCGTACTCTTGCCGATCTATAAGGTCGTGCCCCAAATCCCACAATACGGAGTTGAAGAAGAGACGGTTTCCCTTCTGCCGCGCCGCAACCAGGACGCCCTCGGTAGCGTCCGTGGTCAAAGCCTGGTACCCAGAGTAAAGAGGTTCCGCACCTTGAGCGGAGGTGCTGATAGACGTGTCCTTGCTCTCGACGCGGAGGTCCGTATGGTACAGCCCAGACGCGCCGTTCCTTCTCCCACTAGTCTGTGGCCCGGAGGCTTCCGCTTGCTCGTAGCCCAGAGCCATCCCGGACCGGCCAGCATCAACCGTTCTATCTCCCTTCCCAGGGGGAAACTTATCGAACTCTACCGTTTGCGACATCCTACTTCCCCTAAACCGGCTACGCTTTGAACGTATCATCCTCGAGCAGTCGTTGTAAACATCAAACACCACCTTAAGTAAAAAATGTTCTCTGATATGTACACCAAATGTATAGAAGGTCGTAGTGTATTTACGACCTTTGGGCGATGTTGCGGGCCTATAGGTTGTACGAATATCTACCCCTAGAGTAGGGAGTCCTTCTCGACCGAGTAGGACTGGAGAAGGGGTTTGAACGCATGTCGTACGTTGCTTTGGTCGTTGGGTGGTGTCGTCGGGTAGCAGGCATACTCTACCGGTGTTTCTTGGAGGCGAGACCGGTAGTTCAAGGCATCTTTTTGTTGCGCTTTCTGGCCGGTGCTTCTTTTGCAGGCTCTCTTTCCATCGGAGGAGCCTTCGCGCTTTGGGGAGGGGCGGCGCTCTGGGTCTGTGTAACGTTGTCGGTCTATATACTTAATGGCGTTATGGACGTTGAGGAAGACCGGATCAACGACTCCTCAAGGCCGGTAGCTAAAGGAAAGTTAACAGTTGCGCAGGCTGCTAGTGTGGCCGGTGGTCTCGCGATTCTAAGCGTTGTAGGCGGTTTCGCGTTGGGGGACTTGATGGGGTGGAGCGTTGTCGTGGCGCTCTCTCTGGGATGGCTCTACTCGGGTCCGCCCTTCTACCTCAAGCGTTGGCCCACGGGGTTGGCGGTGGTGGCGATACTCGGGGGTCTCATAACCTTCAACGCCGGTTACGCGGCAAACGGGGGCGGTGGCAACCACCTCTCCTTCTTCCTCTTTGCCGCGATGATGGCATTGTGGATGGGGCTCGTGGGTCAGACGAAGGATCTCTCAGACGTCGAAGGGGATAAGCAGGCTGGACGGAGGAGCGGGCCGGTGATCTGGGGAGAGGGTGTTGCCCGTCTCTTTTTCTCGGGAGTTGCACTGTGCCTGGGTGGCGGGTACATCCTGGCGGCTGCGCTTCTCGCGACAAGTTTGCTGATCCCAGCCCTCGTACTGGCGCTAGGAGCTGTGGCCGTCGCGGCGATCACGCTCAGTTCCTGGAGCAGAGGCGACAAGAAGAGACTCAGGAGGCCATACCAGGCGTTCATGCTCAGCCAGTATGGTGTTAACTTAGCCGTCGTGATCTGGTAGAAAGCAGAAAGCGAAAAGGTTTTGAGATAGTGATCGAACGAGGAGTTCTCCCAAGCCACCTGGGCATGGCTGCCACGATACTAGAGACGCGTTTCGAGGAAATTTTCGCGGCTTACGAAGCACGGCTTCTCGCTATGGAGAGTCCCCTGGTCGCCGAAGTGGAGACGCGCAAGCAGCTAAGGGTGCAGGCGCGTTCGATACTGAAAGACGTCGCGGCAACCTTGCGCGGACCAGAAGCACTATCCAGCATACAACAAAGCGAAGATCAGCTCTCCGAAACCATCGGGGTTTCGAGAGCTCGCGGAAATGTGCATGCCAGTGAGTCCCTTCGGGCCGTGGTAGCTCTCTCTGCGGCAGCATTGTCGGTGGTGATAGACAATCTGCCTCCGTCTTCGACCTCAAGGAGTGCGGTAGCGACAGTAGCCCTGGCTCTCCAAGAGAGCATCATGGACCGTGTTATGAGAGCAGGCATAGCATACAGCAGTTATCTACTTAAAAAGGTTCATGAGTCTCACGCCGACGAGCGACGCAGGATCAGCAGGGAGCTGCACGACAGGGTGGCCCACTCCATCATGGTGGCGTTCAGAAGTCTGGAACTCTATGAACTCTACAGTGACAAAGACCCCTCGAAGGCTCAGGCCAGGCTGAAACTAGCCAAGAGTACTATACAAGAAGCGCTCGACTTGACCAGGAGCCTATCGAGGGAGCTGCGCAGCGCGTCGGCGGAAGAAGGACTGGAGGTGGCCCTGGCGGAGCTTCTGAGCATTAGCGTCCCTCAAAAGGTCCGGTCCTGGGTCTCGGTACGGGGTGACGAGGCACACATCGCGCCCCAGGTGGTGCGCGACGAGTTGTTCTTGACCCTCCGCGAGGGCGTGCGGAACGCCGTGACGCACTCGGGAGCAAAAACGATAAAGGTCGAAGTGGATATTACCGAAAACCGCGTGAAGGCGGCGGTCGAAGACGACGGGCGTGGGTTCGAGCCTGGAGAGGAAGCAGGCGGCACGGGGCTCACCTCCATGAAGGAGCGCACGGCGCTTCTGGGAGGCAACCTTAGTCTGGTGTCCGTCCCGGGCGAGGGTACGAGGGTAGAGATCTTTTTGCCCTTGCCGAGGAGCCAGCGTTGAGCGAAAGAGTCGACCTCATCAAGGTGCTTTTGGTGGACGATCACGCCCTCTTCCGCGAAGGCGTAGCCGAGATCTTCGTCGCGGAAGACGACCTGCTGGTGGCCGGGGAGGCCGAGAACGGCTTGGAGGCCGTCGCGCTAGCCGAAAGAGAGAGGCCTGATGTGGTGCTCCTGGACGTGGAGATGCCCGTGATGGGGGCGGAGAAAGCTATCGAGAGAATATTGCGTGCTTCGCCCTCCTCCAAGGTGCTCGTGCTCACCATGTATGACGAACCCCGCCTGGTTCGAGAGCTTCTGGCTTTAGGAGCTCACGGCTACATAGTCAAGAACGCGACGCGGGAGGAACTCGTCGCCGCGGTGCGCACCATACACCGGGTCGAGGATCGTGTCGTTCTGTCGGTGTCGCGCAACACGGCGGATAGGCTGGAGGGGTCAGAGAAGGGTAAACTCTCCACCCGCGAACTGGAAGTCCTTTTGCTCACGGCGAGAGCGATGAGCAATGCTCAGATAGCTTCTAACCTTCATATCTCGGAAGGTACGGTCAAACGCCACCTCACCAACATTTACGCGAAGTTGGACGTCTCTTCCAGGGCGGATGCCGCAAAGAAAGCCCTCACGAGCGGGCTGATAACGTTCAGAGACCTCTCCGAGCCCGACCGGTAGCTTCTTCAAGGAGTCGCCGCAGCGATCACCGCCGTGCCGCCCGCGCTCTCTTCATCCGCGTCTCTCCTCGACCGCCGGAGCACTCCCCCACTAAACCTCGAAGGCCGAGGGGCAGACTTGGTTCAGGATGCAGTTCGGGCAGTCGGGCTTGCGGGACTTGCACACGCGGCGGCCGTGGAAGATGAGCAGGTGCGAGAAGAGTGTACGCTCTTCCTCCGGCACTACCTCCAGTAAGTCGCGCTCTATCTTCTCCGGGTCGTGTTCGCGCGTGAGGCCGAGCCGCTTGGAGACGCGCCGGACGTGGGTGTCCACGACCACGCCCTCGTTAACGTCGAAGGCGTTGCCCAGGACCACGTTGGCGGTCTTGCGCCCCACCCCGGGGAGGGCGACGAGCTCGCCCATCGTGCGCGGCACCTCCCCTCCGTGCTCCTCGACGAGAACGTGGGCCATGCCCTGTATAGCGCGCGCCTTATTGCGGAAGAAGCCGACAGAGCGTATCTCCTCCTCCAGGTCAGCGAGGTCTGCCCGGGCGTAGTCCTCCGCCGTCCGGTACCTCTCGAAGAGGCCCTGCGTGACCTGGTTGACACGGACGTCGGTGCTCTGAGCGGAGAGCATCGTCGCCACCAGGAGTTGGAGAGGGTCGCTCCAGTAGAGCTCGGTCTTCGCGTCGGGGTAAGCCTCTTTGAGGTATGAGATCACCTCTCCTATCGGAGCGGGAGAGCGTTCGTAATGTTCGGCCTGCTCTGACACCTCGGAAGGATTATACCTCGGTACGGTAAGCCTTCTAAAAGTAGTTTGTGCTACTTTTTTGCGTTCGATAGTACAAATGTACTATAGAGACCTCTAGTAGAAGGCGGTTATCTTGGTCCTTGCAGAGACGGGTGGTGTGACGGATCGGAGGACACAGTGGAACAGACGGTCGAGCGGGACAAAAGCTACAGGAGCGAAGCGGGAGGAGGCGTGCTCGGTCCTTACCTGTCGCGCACGCGGCGGCACAGGATCCTGAGCCGCCGGGAGGAGAGGGCGCTCTCTTTGCGGATACGGGAAGGGAACGAGGCGGCCTGGGAGGAGCTTGTCCGGCACAACTTGAGGCTCGTCGTCTCTATCGCCCGCGGGTACGTTGGACGCGGTCTGGAGTTCGCTGACCTCGTGCAGGAGGGCAACCTGGGGCTCATGCGTGCGGCGCGGAGCTTCGACGCCGCGTTCGGCACCAAGTTCTCGACGTATGCGACGTGGTGGATCAAGCAGTCCATGACCCGGGCCATCTCCAACAAGGCCGGTATTATCCGCGTCCCGATCCACGCCGCCGAGGCGGAGAGGGCCCTGACCTCCGCGCGCAGAGAGCTCCAGGCCCGCTCAGGCCGCGAGCCCTCTGTCGAGGAGCTCTCCGAGTTCGTGGGCAAGAGAGCGGATGAGGTCGCGGATACCCTCGCCGCGCGCAAGGCGGTCGTCTCCTACGACGTACCTGTCGGCCCCGGCGAGGACGCCTCCCTCTCCGACCTCCTCGCCGACACCTCGGAGACCGGCGTGGAGGAGCAGTTCGCGGAGGACTCCTTCAGGAGAAGCGTCCACGACCTCCTCGCCGTCCTCTCCGAACGCGAGCGTCACGTCGTGGAACGCCGCTACGGCCTCGACGGCGGCCCCTCCGCCACGCTCCAGGAGGTCGGACGGGAGATCGGGGTGACCCGCGAGCGGACCCGCCAGATCCTGGGCGCCGCCCTGCGCAAGCTCCGCTCCAAGGCCCTCGAAGCGGAGCTACAATCCTTCCTCGAAGTCTCCTAAGGCAAGCTGGCGCGTTTCCCTGCGGGTAGCCCGCGACCTCCGGATACCGTTAAACTGTGCCTTCCAGGTTCCGGAGTTCCATAGAGGGGAGCACGCATGGCGGACGTCGCCTTCGACTACACGAACCTCACCGAGGTAGAGGGAGGCATTATGGGGGCAGAGATCTCGCAACTCAGCCCCCGTCTCGAAGAGGCCGCGAACGTCCTCCTCCGGGAGCCGCCCGGCTTCATGCGCCTCCCAAAAACCGCCGGGCTCTCCGAACAGTCAAAGACTCTGGCCGGGGAGATCAAGGCCTCCGGCGCCACCGACTTCGTCCATGCCGGCATCGGCGGCTCCGCTCTCGGACCCATCGCTCTCCACCGGGCGCTCGACCACCCGTACCACAACCTCCTCGCCAACCGCTCCGGCCCCCGCATCCACTTCGCCGAGAACACCGACCCCGCTACCCTGAGTGCGATCCTAGATATCGTGGATCTATCCAATACCTGGGTCAACGTCGTCACCAAGAGTGGCTCGACCGCCGAGACGATGGCTAACTTCCTCGTGCTACGCGGCGCTCTGGTAGACGCCGTGGGCGAAGAGGCGTACGGGGAGCGCGTAGTCTTTACGACCGACCCCGAAGAGGGCTACCTCGTGCAGATAGCGGAGAGGGAGGGAATAAGGAGGCTCCCGATACCGCCCGATGTCGGTGGGCGTTTCTCGGTTCTGACGCCGGTCGGCCTCCTCCCCGCCGCCGTCACCAGCCGCGACGTGGACGCCCTGCTACGAGGCGCTGAGCAATGCGTCGACGAGGTGACGCGAGAGGGAGCGGAGCACCCCGCCGTCGTGGGGGCCGCTTACCATTACCTGATGAACACGGAGAGGGGCCGCAACGTGCGGGTGATGATGCCCTACGCCGACTCTTTAGAGAGGCTCGCGGCGTGGTTCGTACAACTCTGGGCGGAGTCTTTAGGGAAGGAGGGCAAGGGCTCGACGCCACACGGAGCCGTCGGTACCACGGACCAGCACTCGCAGGTGCAACTCTACATGGAGGGGCCGCAGGACAAGGTGATCGAGCTAATCGAGGTCGAGAACCACCCCCGCGACCTCCCCATCCCCAGAGCCTACGAGGACCTCGAAGGCGTCGGCTACCTCGGCGGTCACACAATGGCCGGACTCCTCAACGTCGAGTGCGACGCCACGAGGAAGGCTCTCCTCGAAGCCGGTAGGCCCAACGCGACCATAAAACTCGCCGCGATGGACGAGGAGCACCTCGGGTACCTCATGCAAGCCCTGGAGGTTCAGACGGCGATCGCCGGCTCCCTCTACGGGGTCAACGCCTTCGATCAACCCGGCGTCGAGGCGGGGAAGCAAATTACCTACTCCAGGATGGGCCGCCCGGGTTACTGAAGGGCTTCGTCTCTCTCCCCCAGATGAGGACGCTCGTATGCGCGGCGCCGAGCAACGCATCTTTGGAGGACGGTGTGACGAAGGAGATCAGGGAGAGCGCATTCGGCGCCTGAACGAGAAGGCCTCGGGGGCGAGGACTACGTCCTGTACTAGTTGCAGGAGGCCCAGAGGACATCATGCTGCCGGGCGGTTGGGGCCTAAAGCTGACCCTCTCGATCGGCACGTACTCCCGCAGGGCCTTGTGAACCGATGAGAAAGCTCCTCGGGGGTGTAGCCTGCTCCTCCGCGAACAGGCGTCCACCGCTTCGGTTGTCTGACCCGCTACTCTACGTCAGCTGCCCGCCGCTGCAGCAGGCTTGACGTTGTACGCACCGGTCTGCTCGAAAGCGTGTGCCGCTTTCAACACGGTCTGCTCGTCCCACTTCCTACCGACGAGCATCATGCCGACTGGCAGGCCCTCGGAGAGGGCGCAGGGAACGTTCATCGCTGGATGGCCGCTCACGTCGAAGGGAGCGGTGTTGGGGAGCATCTCCAGAGACCGGGCGACGACCTCCTCGATGGAGGCGTCAGGTTCGGGGATCTTCGTGGCCTTTAGCGGAAGCGTCGGCATGAGCAAGAGATCTACGGACTCAAGCGCCTCGTCGTAGGCCTCCCTGAGCCTGCGGGCGAGGTTCTGGGCCTTGGCGTAGTAGCGTCCCCCGTATGCGTCGCGCAGGTACTGACCCATCAACATGGTGAGCTTGACGGTCTCGGAGAGGTCGTCGGCGTTCAGCCTGCGCCCCCGGCCGTAGACGTCGAGCAGGGACGTAGAGTATTGGCCCTGCCAGTTGGTGCCCATGCTGTTGCCGCGGACCATCAACTCCGTCGCGCCCTCGATAGCGATGCCGTTCCAGATGTGGATGCCGTCGCGGTGCATGGGGATGGAGACCTCGGAGACCTCCGCGCCCAGGTCCTTGAAACCATTCGCCGCGTTACGAACGGCTTCGTCTACATCGTCCTCCGAGAGACCCGGCCAACCGAAACCTTCGCTCACGACGCCTATCTTCAGCCCCTGCGCGTCTCCGTTCAGGGCGTCGTTGTAATCGCCGATCTTCACATCCTTCTGGCGTGGATCCAGGCCGTCCTCTCCGGCTATCGCGGTGAGAAGCAAGGCCACGTCGGAGACGGTGGCGGCTATGGGGCCGGTGTGATCGAGGGTGAGTTCTATCGGGAATACCCCGGTGTACGGGACCAGGCCGTGGGTGGCCTTGAGACCGTAGGTCCCGCACCAGCAGGAGGGGATGCGTATTGAACCGCCCTGATCTCCGCCGATCGCCATGTCCACCTCGCCGGCGGCGACGAGCGCGGCGCTGCCGCTGGAGGAGCCCCCCGCCGAGCGAGTGTGGTCGTGGGGGTTCAATACCGGCCCGGTATCCGAAGTGTGGCTACCACCGGAGAAGCACAGGTGCTCGCAGACGGCCTTGCCCACGATCTCACCTCCCGCATCCAGGATGCGCGTGACGATGGTCGCGTCGAACTCGGGAACGTAACCTTCGAGCGTTGTAGTGCCGTTCATCATCGGCGTGCCCGCGACACAGACGTTGTCCTTGATGGCGATTCGCTTTCCGGAGAGCGGTCCACTCTCAGCGCCCTTGATGGAGCTCTTCCAATACCAGGCGTTGAGCGGATTCTCCTCCGAGTCCGGCCGGTAGCTCCCCGAGCGCGGATACTTCACGGGCAGAGCCGGCTCGGCGAGTTGCTCCAGCCTGTTGTAGGAAGCGAGTGTGCCCTCTATGAGTCCGGCGTACGAGCGCGCCTCTTCCTCGTTCAAATGAAGTCCGAACCCTTCTCCGATCTCTTTGAGCTGTTCGATATTCGGCGGCTTCGCCATCACTCAACCTCTCCTCCGTGACTCTTTTGTCCAGCACGCTCGCTCAACAACCAACACCTCATGCAAGCGAACGATAACAAGAACAACGATTGAACTGAAGTCCGCTAAGCAGTCCGCGCTACGCCGGGCGCTTTTAGTGATGGTGGTCGTCCCTGGCTCCTGAGACGAACTCGCTCGTCCTCTCATCTATCTCTTCTTCAGAGAGGAGCCCCCTGTCCTTGACAAGTGCCTCGAATGAGGCCAGCCAGTGGCGATAGTAGTTCCACACCGCGCGTTCGTCCTCGTCCGAGCGCTCCCAATCACCGATCTCCGAGATAAGCCGTTCGCGAAACTCTTCCCAGTCATAGTGGCCCTGGTTGGACGCGGCGATCGCCATGCCGAACGCCTGGCTCTCCCACGGCGTTTCGAAGACCAGCTCTCCGTTTCTCCTGGGAAGAGCAGCCGTGCCACCCATGTCGGCAACCATCCGCTCCGCCCTTGCCCGGCTTCGCCTCAACTCTAGAGGGGCACCTCTCCGGGGAGTGCTGCTCCGCTCGACAGCATCCGGCGCCTGGTGCGCCTCCTCTCCCTGACGATCCATCCCCATCGCTGCCTACCTCTCTCTCACCGGGTCTCTTCCGGATCTCGGGGCTCGCCCACACCGATCATCGAATCGCGGGTCACGAGGGACGCGAGCTCCTCTTCGGACATCCCTTCCGTACCCTCGGGGCGCTCCGGCAGTACGAAGTAACGGATCTCGGCACTGCTGTCCCACACACGAACGTCAGCGGATTCATCGATACCGAGGCCGAACTCCTCCTTCAACACCTCACGCGGCTCCATCACCGTCCGAGAGCGATACTGAGGGTACTTGTACCAGTTGGGTGGCAGCCCGAGTACGGGCCAGGGATAGCACGAACACAAGGTGCATACGACGACGTTGTGTACTTGAGCGGAGTTCTCGACCACCACCATGTGCTCGCCCTGCATCCCGCCGATACCCAGTTGCTCACAGGCCGCATTAGCATCCTCCAGCAGCAGCTTTTTGAACTCCGGATCGCTCCAGGCACGCGCCACGACCTGGGCCCCAAGCATCGGACCGATATCGCTTTCGTAAGCGCTGATCACCCTGTCGATCGCATCGGTGCTAACGAGGCCCTTTTCGACCAGAAGAGACTCCAGAGCCTTTGCGCGGGCCGCAATCTCGGCCTCCGATGCCTGGCTATCTGACGTCCGCTCTACACTCATTACCTATCTCCCTTCTTGTTTAACGCCACCGGGCACCACGACTTATCCGCCACGCCTAGAGAGACTCGAGGTAACTCTCCCAGAGATCCACGGAGACGGCTTCACGTGGTTCCGCGGAGTCGCCCCACACCTCTTCCGCGTCGAAGCGGACACAGTAGACGTATTCGGGGTTCTCTCCTTCACCGTGCGCGTGCTTATCGGGCAAAACGAAGGCACCGTACACTCGTTCGACAACGCCTTGCTTGTCCCGTACATACTGGGGAAGGCGCGTATGCCCATGAGGATGTACGTTCCGAACCCGTACCCGGTCTCCGGCCTCGAATCGAGGCTTCGCCGAGACCTCACGTCTGCTCGACGCACCGCCATGGACCAGTTGCAAAAGACGATCCGCTAGCTCGGGATCTTCCCTTTGGGGAACAGGTGCCTCGGGATTTTTCAAGAACTCCTGAGTCCTTGCGTCCAGTTCGCCCCGATCTATTACCCCCTTCTCTATCAGGTTCTTCTCTATCGTTTCGAGCCAATGCTCGTAGTAGGAGGATGTGAGGTAGTGAGCGGGTTCCATGACTTCAATACCATGCCGGAACTCGTCGAGGTTGTACAAACCCTGCCCCATGGTAGCGACCATGGTACCGAAGACGAGCTTCTCCCAGGGATTGTGAAACACGGGCTCATAGTCTTCTACATCTACGCGTCCGAGACCATGCATCCCGCCCAAGTCGTGTACCCCATTCATAACCCCTTACCCCTTTCCGCCTTCCGGCTAGATAGCTAAGCATTATGAATCAGAGGCAAAGCAGCTGTCAAGGAAAGCACAAGAGCTGACGCATGCTCACCAAGTCGACGAGAGGCGGAACCTCCCAGGATGGGGTTGCCAATCTACCATCCATAAGAAGGAGGCCCCGTCGAGGTCATGGTACTTCGGTTAGAGGATGCGGAGATGCACGACGAGTAGTGGAACGCGGCGATAAAGGAGATGCTCCACACTGGCTACATGCACAACTACATGAGGATATACTGGGGGAAGAAGATCCTGGAGTGGAGCCCTACCCCCGAGGGGGCCTACGAGACGGAGCTCTACCTGCACAACAAGTACTTTGTGGACGTCCGTGACCCAAACTCCTACACGGATGTCGCCCCTACTTCGGCCAGCACGACCGGGGTTGGAAGCAGCGGGAGGTCTTAGGCAAGGTCCGCTACATGTCAGAGGGCGGCCTGAAGCGAGAGGCGAAGCCCGATGAGTACGTCAAAAAGATCGAACGCCTCATCGAGGAGGGCCGCGCCGGGGCGGTGTGATCGGGTGCAAAAAGACGACGCATGCGGCACGTGGCCGGTATAATCGGGAGCGCTGTCGGCGAAAGGAAACAGATCAGCCATGAAGTGGCTCAAAGTCTACGGTCTTCCCAAACTGCCCCTCTTCCTCGCGCGCTGGGCGATGAAGCTCGGGTTGCCGGGGCCAACGTGGTACAAGTGGAAGGCGGCATCCGCGGGCACCGGGGTCATTCTCGACGAGATGATCCGGGCGGCTGACGACCTCGGCTATGACGGACAGAAGATAGGCAAGCTCGCCATGAGCCGCATCGGCGAGAAGCAGGGTAGCGACCTGCGAGAGCAGCTCGGCGTGAAGACGATGAAGGACACTGTAGACGTCGTTATGCTCGCCAACCGCTTCTTCGACATCGAGATCACACTAACCGAGACCAAAGAAGGCGAGTACGTCATAAACGCCGACCGCTGCCCGTGGTTCGGCGGGATGGGTCAAGACGGCGTCCCCGGCTGGGACGTCAAGCCCTGCGCCGCCTTCTCAACCTACGAGAAGGCGATGGTCAACGCCATCAACCCGAACGTCAAGCTCTCCTACACCGAGAAACGCACTACCGGCGGCCACACCTGCCGCGGCGTCTACCAGTACCGTAACGAGGAGTTAGGGGACGGTCCCGCCAGCGGCGTCACCCCGGAGATGGTTCAGCTCGGCAAGAAGCCGAAGAAGAAGGTCGAAGCTTCAGCGGAATAGACACCTCAAAGGTCTTATCTCTCGACAGAGTTCAGGTAAAGGAAACAGCACCACTTCGCTCTGGCCTACTTTAGACAGTGCCTTCCCACTTGGAACAGTATCCCTTCTGCGTAGCCTTAGAGGCGAAAAAGGGATACGTAAAGCTATTAGCAGAAAATAGAGAAGGAGAGACGTTGGAGCGCATAGAGATAGACACCGCGCGAGGCAAGGAGCGGGTACCGCCGGGTCAGTACCTCGTCGGGGACCGGTGGCCGATCCTCACCTATGGCTCCACGCCGAAGTTCAACCCGGCGACCTGGGACTTCAAAGTCTCGGGGCTCGTCGTGAACCCTTTGCGCTTTACGTGGGAAGAGTGGAACGAGTTGTCGAAGGTCGAGGTCAAGGCGGATATGCACTGCGTGACCTCGTGGAGCAAGCTGGATAACGTGTGGACGGGCGTGCGGGCGAAGCAACTCCTTGAGATGGCTGGGCCGAAACCGGAGGCTCGCTTTTTCTCCGTGTTCTGCGACGGGGGCTATACAACGAACGCGCCGGTCGAGGAACTGTACGAGGAGGACGCGCTCTTTGCGACGCACCACAACGGCGAGGCTCTGGAGCCGGGACATGGTTATCCTCTGCGGCTCGTGATCCCACGCCTCTACGCCTGGAAGAGCGCGAAGTGGGTACGAGGCATAGGGCTTATTGCCGAGGATAAGCCGGGCTTCTGGGAGGAGAACGGCTATCACAGCTACGGCGACCCTTGGAGAGAGCAGCGCTACAGCTTTAGCTTCTAGCTCCTTACTGGACGCGGAGCCGGCCGTCGAACCAGGCGAGGGTGAGCTTCAGCCCTTCTCTGGCCTCGATTCGGGGCTCCCATCCCAAAACCTCGCGGGCGCGGGTAGTGTCCGGGCAACGCTGTCTCGGGTCGTCCTGGGAGAGAGGCTCGTGGACGAGCTTGCTCGCGCTGCCGGAGAGCTTCAGGATGAGGCCGGCCACCTCTCTCACGGTGTACTCGACCGGGTTGCCGAAGTTTACGGGTCGCGTCTCGGGGCTCCTCATGAGGCGGCGGATGCCCTCCACGAGGTCGTCCACGTACTGCAGGCTCCTGGTCTGGGTTCCGTCGCCGTAGACGGTGAGAGGCTCACCGGAGAGGGCCTGGGAGACGA
>CADCVG010000026.1 GCA_902806075.1 uncultured Rubrobacteraceae bacterium | reverse complement strand
AGATCGTGCAACTACTGACCGCTGCCTTCGGGCTCGTGGCGGCCCTGGCCTGGAACGAGGCTGTTCAAGGGCTCTTCCGCGCGCTCTTCCCGGAAGCCGGCGACCTCCTTGCGAAGTTCGTCTATGCTGTGGTGGTCACGGCCGTGGTCGTCTTCGTGACCATCCGCCTCGGTCGCCTCTCCGAGAGGCTGAAGAAGGACGAGGAGGAGGGCCGGTAACCTCGCTCCCCCGGTTTAGAAGTACCCGTGATGTGTGGAGGTCGAACCCGTGAGGGTCTTGAGGGAGAACTGGTGGGTATTCCTCGCGCTGGCCGGCTTCCTTGGGTATCTGGAGCCGCTGCCATCCTGGCTCCGGCTGCTGAACTTGCTCTTTTTATGGCCGTTGCTGCGCGCTCTCTTTCGCCGCGAGAGGCAGCCCGAAGGCGAGAAGGTGCCTGAGGCACCGCTCCCACCGGCAGCAGGCGGGTAGGTGCTCTTTTGGAGGCGCTTTACCGCTTCCATGATCCTGCTGTTCCTCTGGCCTCCGGCGCTCGCGGGTCAACTACTGCAATTCCTCGGGGACCGACGCGCCGCCCCCAGGGCGCTCGAAAGTGTTTACTCCTACCAGCAAAAGGCGCGCTACTCGTTGCCTTTCTCCGGCGAGTGGTACGTCCTCAACGGTGGTCCCGACGAGGGGAGCAGCCACTCGTGGGACGTCGTCGCCCACCGATACGCCTACGACTTCGTGGTCGCCGACGGGGCCTTGCGTCGCTGGCGGGAGGAAGCCGAAGGACGAGAGCTCGGAGACTACCTGGGCTATGGTGAACCGGTTCTCCCCCTTCCAACGGGGTGGTCGTCGCGGCGGAGGACGGGATCCGGGACGCCCCACATCCCGGCACCGGTTGGGCGGACCCGTTCGCGCGGCACGTCGCAGGCAACCACGTGGTCATAGAGCACGCCGAGGGGGAGTATTCCTTCCTGGGGCATCTGATCCCCGGTAGCATCCCGGTCAACGAGGGAGAGCGGGTGTCTCTGGGACAAGAGGTTGGACGCTGGGGCAACTCGGGTAACTCCTCCGAGCCGCACCTGCACTTTCAGGTGCAGGTGCGGGCCAACTTCTTCGAGGCGGTTGGGCTGCCGGTAGCATTCGACAGCGTTTCGGTGGACGGGAACGAGCCTGTACCCAACCGCTACCTTCGGCGCCGCACGCGCGTCTGCCGAGCCTGACGCTACCGGCCCAGGAGAGGGCACACGCGAAACCTTTGTCGTACGCGCAGATCAGGCGCAGGAAGCTTTATCGTCCGCTTGGGGGCCGGGGAATTACGGAGGGAAGCCTGGCCTCTCCCGGCCACGGCTTCCCTCTCTTGGAAGCATCCTGTGTTCGGTCTACTACTTGAAGTCATCCGGGGAGACCCGGTTCATCCAGTCCTTGAACTTGTCCACGACCTCTTCCTCGGGGGCCTCTTCCATCGCCTCCGCATCCTCAAAGATCACCCCGGCCTCCTCTATCACCGTGTCGGAGGCGAAGATAGGGGCTCCCGCCCGCACGGCTATGGCGATAGCATCCGAGGGGCGGGAGTCCACCTCCACGATACGCCCGCCTATCTCCACCTGGAGAGACGCGAAGAAGGTCGAGTCCTTTAGCTCTGTCACGGTAATACGCTCTAAAGACCCGCCCATCTCCGTGACCAGGTTGAAGGCCAGGTCGTGGGTCAGGGGTCTGCTGAACTCCTGGTTTTGGAGCTTCATGAGGATAGAGCGCGCCTCCGGTTGGCCGATCCAGATCGGCAGGTAGCGATTCTCTTCCTCGACCTTGAGGATGACTATCGGGCTGGAGCTAAAGAGATCCAGGTTGATCCCATAGACAGACATCCGGGTAAAGCCGTTAGCGCTCACTGGCTAGTACGCTCCTCTCACACCGCCCTATGCCGGGCCAACCCCGTGGCGGATATCATAATCTCTAACCGCCGATTCTACTTCGCACCCGACGCCCCTTCAATCTCCAGAGCAGATGCTACGCTTCACGAATCGCCTTTGCGTGTTGTACAATACCCTTGGTAACGGCCTCCGCCCCATCTGGCGGAGCACCTTACGGGCCTGTAGCTCAGCCGGTTAGAGCGCTTCTCTGATAAGGAAGAGGTCCCTGGTTCGAGTCCAGGCAGGCCCACGTCAAAAAAGTCTAATTTTGCAGGAGAAAAAGCAGGATAGAAAATATGTCCCGGACAGACTCCGGGACCGTTGTGCAGCAACCGTGCAGCAACACAGAGAGTCGCCTGTAACACTAACCTTCCATCCGGTTTCATTTCAAGCTCGGGGACCACGACACCGGGAGCTCCGGCTATGGAGCTCATATCATCCCCACATTGGTGCTTCGCATCTTTATGCGCTACCTCAATATCTTGTGAAAGGCCATTAGCGCTAGGTCTGGCAAACGAGGTCCTAGTGCTTGCCGTGAGATCGGATCTATGCAAGATGTTGGATATGAACTTCGGAGAACGCTCCTTCCACGCTTTCAGTGAATAAGGGCAAGAACAAGGGCGGGAGTTATCCTGATGAGATACCCCGGTCCGGTTGCGTACAGTTGAAGATCTCGGCTCTGGCCGCCCTAACCATCTCATTTAGGGCTTTAAGAAAGCACAGTCAGTCGTCTACCTCTTCCTCCTCGGTAGGACCCAAAGGTAGTGGCAAATCCAAAAGCTCGAACTGGAACTCTTCCGGCTCTAGGCGCTTCAGGTACAGGGCCCCCTCTTCTCACTGCTCTTTATTCGTCGTTGTTCACGGCGTCAGGGACGACCTCCTCGAGGGGCAGAGCATGCCCCTTTGCCCACGCTGCTGCGAACGCATCCTCACCTAGCACAGCGCGAGCAGCGGCCAAGGTACGCTCGTACTCGGGGCGATCGGCTGGCAGGGGGGGCGCACTGAATTCCTCCCGCAGCGCGGCGGCTGCACCGCAGAGCCGTGCCGCCCGCTCCGGTCGGTCCTGCATGGTGGCCACACGAGCTAGTCCCTCCAAACAGACCGCGACAGCGATAAAGTTGCCCGCAGTTCGCTCCAGGTCCAAGCTCTCTACGTACAACTTTGATGCCCGTACGGCGTTGCCTCGTGAGCACACCACATTCCCAAGGCTGGCGAGCGTTCGTGGAATACCCCACTCGTGCTCAAGGCGCCGGAACAGACTTAGGCTCTCTTCTAGTAGTGTTTCCGCACGTGCTGGATCGCCCTGCGCGTGTACCACATGCGCCAGAGTAGAGAGGATATAGGCGGTACCAAACGTATACTCGAGCTTACGGGTCAGGGAGAGGGCTTGTTCGTGCAGGCGTGCCGCGCGTTCGTAGTCTGCTTGCTCGTGCGCTATACGTCCCAGCTCGTGGAGTGAATGGCTCACGCCTTTGCCCTCATAGCCCAGTTCGCGGCGTGCGACCAGACTATCTTCGAAAAGCGGCACGGCGCTAGCATAGTTCCCCTGTGCACTGGTCAAGATACCAGCAACGTGGAGCAGGTGAGCCCTCACGCGTACGGAAAGTGCGGGCTGCGCTTGCTCGGCTCGGTTGTCCGCTTTGGCCAGCTCCAGTATAGCCTCCAGCCACCGACGTCCCTCGCTCAGGTGCCCGCGCCCGACCCAGAAACGCCATAGCGCCGACGCCAGCCGTGCCCCCGTCTCGAGCTCTTGGCTGTCAACGGACCAGCGCAGCGCAGCATGCAGATTGTCGTGCTCTACCTCCAGCAGCACCAACCATCCTGACCCCTCCACGCGCTCTGGCTGCGCGGCTTCAGCCAACTCTAGGTAGTACGCTGCGTGATCTCGTTGCATCTTTTCCGTCTCACCGCTTGATGCCAGGCGCTCTGAGGCGTACTCTCGGATAGTCTCTAGCATTGTAAAGCGCGGTTCTACGCCCTCCCGTCTCGCAGAGGATTCGGATCGCGATACCAGCAGGCTATTGTCTATCAGAGATGCCAACGTCTCTAAGACGCCGCTTGCCACCTGCTCGTCTGCCTTGGAACTACAGACATCCTCCACTGCCTTCGGAGCACAGCCGCCAGCGAAGACGGCGAGGCGACGGAACAAAGCCTGCTCACCGACATTGAGGAGATCGTAGCTCCACGCGATCGCAGCGCGCAGCGTCTGCTGCCGCTCGGGCAGGTCGCGTGCTCCTCCCGTAAGTAGCTGCAGTCCGCGATCCAGCCTCGCAAGCAGCACTTGCGGAGAGAACAGTTTCACCCGCGCAGCCGCCAGCTCGATCGCCAGCGGAAGCCCATCGAGCCTCCGGCAGATCCGTGCCACGGTGGCCGCGTTCATGGCTGTAAGCTCGAAGGTGGGCATGACGGCTTGAGCGCGCTGGCGGAAGAGTTCCACCGCTGGTGACTGCTCCAAGACGTCCGCCGCTACGAGGGACGCCGCTTCAGGAAGGGGTAGCGGAGGCACGGGGAACTGGTGCTCGCCAGCAAGACGTAGCGGCGCCCGGCTTGTCACCAGCACCGTCAGTTGTGGGCACGCCATCACGAGTTTGGATACCACAGGAACAGCCGTCAGAAGATGCTCGAAGTTATCTAGAACCAGTAGCATCTGCTTGTCTTGCAGATGCCGTGTCAAGGTCTCCTGTAGCGCCTGTCCCGCTACCTCCTTGATCCCAAGCGTCTCGGCGAGAACCGAGGGGACTAGGGCGGGATCCCGCAAGGGAGCCAGGGGTACGAAGACGACCCCATCTGCGAACATCTCGCGCGAGTGCTCGGCCACCCTGAGGGCCAGTCGGGTCTTGCCGACGCCACCGGGACCGGTTAGCGTCCGCAGACGCATGTCTTTACGGCGCAGGAGGCGCGCGACCGTCGCCACTTCTTCGTCCCGCCCGATCAAGGATGTGGGCGGGGTGGGGACGTTATAGAGAGAGGGAAGGTCCGCTGCGTGGCGGACCGGGGAGCTGCGCGCTGCCGACTCGAACCTTGCAAGGTCTTGTCCGGTCAACTCCAGGGCTTCCGCCAGCTTCTGGACGGTATAGCTGTGAGGGCGTCGACGCTCCCCACGCTCGAGCAAGCTGATGGCCTGAGGGGTCAGGCCCGTCCGTCTGGCCAAGTCCTCCTGGGTAAGGTTGGCCGAGTCACGGTAACGCCGGAGTAGATTCCCGAATGCGAGTGTGGTATCGGTGTCCACTTCCTTTGCCTCCTGCCTCTGGGCCGCTCGCACGACCTGACGGCATCGTAGCACACTGCTGTTATTAGGACGATTGTTTGAGTTCTTGTTTGGGTTGTCGCTGGCAGCAGGGAAGCTCGATGCGCATCATTGGAGGCAGGACGGAACGCTGAGAAGAGATACCCCACCGACCAGAGCAAAGGAGCGAGAACATGTTACATAGTGACCAGAGCTACTGGGTGGCTCAGTACTACAGCTACTGCGTGACTCAGTCGCGGAGCCGGACGGAGGATTCGGTGAAGCAGACCCGCTCGGTTAAAGGGCCTCACCGGAACCTGATAGCCCGCGGGGCAGCGCTCATTACGGCGTTGTTCAGGCAAGACCGCCCGTATCTGCGTTGATGATAGGACCGGCTTCGATGAGCGGGGATAAGAGTACTCTTGCGTCGAGGAAGATGCTAGCGATCCTGCTGGCTTGGGTGCTGACGGTGCTGGACGCGGCAGTACCGGCGTACGCAGTCGGCGGCTTGGGCGAGTTAGGTGACACGGTAGGAAAGAAGACACGGCATGCCACCGGAGCAATCAGAGGGAGATAGGGAAGTGGTCAGCCCCGAAGAGGTCTTATCGTACTGGTTCCCTGAAGGCATCAACAATGCCGATCTGGAGACGCTCCGGCGTGAAGCGAAGCGATGGATGCAAGGTGGCCCCGAGGTTGACAGGGAGATCACCGAGCGCTTCGGAGGCGTGCTGGAGCAAGCCTGCCGGGGAGAGCTAGACCATTGGGCACAGACGCCGCGCGGACGCCTAGCGCTGATCATCGTCCTGGACCAGTTCTCTCGTCACGTCTACCGAGGCTCGCCCCTCTCCTACTCACAGGACGAGAAGGCCCTCAAGCTAGCTCTCCAAGGCATCGACTTGGGGATGGACCGCGAGCTGGGGGCGATGGAGCGGATGTTCTTCTGGCTCCCGCTGGACCACTCCGAGGACCTCGCCCTTCACGAGCGTGGCGTCCTCCACGCTGAGGAGGAAGCGGCCAACGCTCCGCCCCACCTCAAGGCGCTATACGAGTTTGGGATCTCTCAGGCCAAGGCTGCCCGCGACGTCATAGCGCGCTTCGGTCGCCACCCGCACCGCAACGAGATACTGGGGCGCACCTCTACCCCGGAAGAGTTAGAGTATCTAAGGACCGAGACGCCGCCTCACATGCGCCGACCACCTCCTTGAAGGCTATTTACCCAACGGCCTATAAAAACCGTCTGAAAAGTATCCGGAGCCGGGTCTAGACGGTAGTTTCGTCGGCTGCGACGTTGGCTACCTTAGATACGAGAAGCAGTGAGTAAAAGGAGCGTTTCGTGAACGAACAGTGGGTGCCCGACCTCAAGCAGATGGACCAGCAACAAGCACGGCACTTTCTCGTCGAGCTGTTCTCCACACTCAGCGCCGAGAAGGAGTACGCCCTGCGACACGAGGACTACGCCATGGAGATGCCCCAATCCGGCGAGCGTATCCGGAGCCCACAGAACATGCGGGCGTTCCAGCAAGCCTTCGCCACCAACTCCACCCCGCCCAGCATCCGCATACGGCGGGTGCTGGTGAGAGAGGGGCTGTGGGTCGTGGAGGGAGTCAACGACTACGGGGAGGGAGGAGTGTACAACGTGGTGCTCATAGTCGAGCTAAGGGATGGGAAGTGGTGGCGCGACACCCGCTACTACGCGGAACCGTTCGAGGCGCCCGAGTGGCGGGCGCAATGGGTCGAGCG
Organism: uncultured Rubrobacteraceae bacterium; assembly: GCA_902806075.1. Taxonomy (GTDB): domain Bacteria; phylum Actinomycetota; class Rubrobacteria; order Rubrobacterales; family Rubrobacteraceae; genus Rubrobacter_F. The sequence goes on along the minus strand of CADCVG010000026.1, from coordinate 37,890 downwards.
GATGGAGACCTAGCCTTTAGGCGCGATCGCTCTTCCGAGAACTCCCCACTGCCGAAGTTCGGATAACACCCTCTCAGATGATAAGTGAATAGGCCTGGCTCTGGGGCTATGTAAGCGTGAAGAATGTAGGTTTAATTCAAGAAAGCGCGGCCTCCATCGCCTTTACGGTCTGATCTCCCATACTTGGCAAGAAGTGAGAGTAGGTGTCCAGGGTCATCGCTATGGTGGCGTGCCCGAGTAGCTCCTGGACGAGCTTGGGATGGGTGCCCTGCGAGAGCAGCAGAGTGGCGCAGGTGTGCCGAAGGTCGTGGAAACAGATGCTCGGTAGCCCTGCCCGATTGAGTAGGGGTTTGAAGGAGCGGTTGCGGAGGTTCGAGGGGTTTATGAGGGTCCCAGCCTCCGTAGCGAAGACGAGGCCGCCGGGCTGGTAGAGGGAGCCTGCCCGCGCTCCATCTCCTCTAGCTGGCGCTGTAGGTGGCTTCTGAGGGCGTCTGCGGCGGCGCGGGTAAGTCGGACGCTCCGGCGACTCTTGGCAGTCTTGAGGTCTCCTAGGGACGTCTTACCCCCCTCGCGGACGAGGGCGTGTCTCAAGCGAAGCACACCGGCCTCCAGGTCCACGTCCTCCCACTTCAGACCCAGCAGCTCGCCCTCTCTCATCCCGGTGGAAACGGTCAGCACGTAGAGGGCTTCGAGCCAGTCGTCGTGCGCGGCTTCGAGCAGCCTGCGCGCCTCTTCGGGGGAGAGCGCCCGCATTTTCTTCCTCGGGGCCGGCCTGGGGGCCTTCACGGCGTCCGCGACGTTGCGCGGCACCAGGTTCCACTCGACGGCCTGCTTGAGGGACTTGTGCAGCACGTGTGGCACTTGTGGACTGTGGCCGGGGCGAGCCCTGTATCCAAACGGTCCCGGTAGAAGCGCTGGACGTGCATTACCTTCAGCTTCGAGAGCTTCTTTCCGCCGAGGACCGACGCGATGTGCCTCCTGCAGATGATCTCGTAGCAGTCGTAGGTGCTGTCCCGCACCGAGCCGTACACCGAGCCCTTGAGCCACCCGTCGAGGTACTCGCCCACGGTCATGTTCTCATCGTCAAAGACGATACCATCCGCACGGTCTGCCAGCGCCTTCGCCAGCCTGTCGCGCACCTCCGCCCGCGTCTTGCCGTAGACGGTCCTGCGCTTCGTCCCTGTGGGCGTCTCGACGTGTAGCGGGCCATCCACAGGTCCCTCTTCGGATGACGGGAGATCGACCCCTCCACGTTGTCGCGTCTCTTCGTCACGCTGCTACTCCTCTCCTCGACCGCCGACGGAGAGCGCCGGCGGCGCACCAACAGAAACATGCTATCGATATAACCGATCAAGATCGTATACCCTCGGACCTTTTCCCGCCTGAGCTATACTGAATGCGTATTGAGAAAGAGGGTTGCCATGCAGAGGCATGCCGAGACGACCGAGAATCGCATCCGCGAGCTCTCCCCAAAAGAGGGCCGGGAGATGTTCGACTGCGCCGCCTGGCGTAAGTTGGGTATCTCTGGCGAAGAGTTTATATGCCGTGGGGACGCCGGATACTACGACGATCCGGACGACCGCACAAAGGACCCGCCTGAGGTCATGGAGCTCGGAATGCTTATGGACTTCGCTCGGTAAAGCGAACGCCAGCTCGGCTAGAAAGATGTGAAAGGACAGAGAGATGGCGGAGAAAAAGATGAGGATAAAGCCCTCGAGGAAGGCCACCGGAGATCCCAAACGCTGGGCTAAGAGGGCTCGCGAGTTCTCCGACAGGCTCGCCGCTTCGGGACGCACCTTCTCGGACTCTACCGAGATAGTAAGGGCCGACAGAGACTCTCGGATTTGAGTGAGGGTGGCGACCCACGGGAGCTGGTCCTCGACACGAGCGTCGCTGTAAAGTTCCATATCCCTGAGGAGCGCCACGAGGAGGCTCGTAGGCTTCAGCGCAGTTTCGAGAGCGGCACGGTGTCGCTGCTCGCTCCGGGAACGATTTTCCCGGAGGTCTTCAACGCCTTCTGGCAGAAGCACCGGCGGGACGAGTTGACCCGCGACGAGGTGCGCGCCGGGTGGGAGCTGATCTCAGAGTTGCCGCTAGCCCTCTACGCCCCAGAAGACCTGATCGGGCGCGCCGTCGAGATCTCCTTCGAGACCGGCGTGATCATCTACGATGCGCTATTCCTGGCTCTCGCCGAGGACGCCGAAACGATCGTAATCACCGACGACGGCAAGCTCCTCAGGACCGTTAAGGACACGCCCTACGCTCGCCTTGCGCACCCTCTGACCGATGTCGGTAGTCTTGTACCCGAGACCCGTTGAAGCTGCGCTTGAGTAAGCGGACAGTGCTCAACTCGAACGCTCGCATGGAATCTTCGTTCTCACGTCTAAGGGGAACCAGATGCCGCTAGCAGGACCAGCGGCTGACAAGTTCGGTAATCGCTACGAAACCTCGTGGACCGTGTTTTGCATGCTGGACGTCATGGACGAACGCGCCGACTCCATACGCCTCGAGCCCCCCGGCAAAGAAGGAGAAGGAGTGGAGTTCTTGATTCGCAGGGGGGAGGTTCGCGAGTACCATCAGGTCAAGAGGCAGCACGGGGGTGAGGGCCGCTGGACACTGAAGGAGTTGGGTAGCAGAACGGTGCTTTCTAGCTTCCAGGACAAGCTCAACGATCCGGCGGCCCTATGCAAGTTCGTCTCCTCCCATGCCGCTTCCCAGCTTGGTGAGCTGGCAGAAAATTCCAGGGGTGCAGAGTCCTGGGAAGAGTTTGAACAGGAGTTTCTTCTCTCTGCTCAACTCAGGTCGCAGGCCTTCGCCACGCTCTGCAATTTGTGGGGAGACTGTCCCCGTGAAGAGGCGTTCGAGCGTCTACAGCGTATAGAGGTCAGGACGGTAGATGAACGCTTCTTGAATGAGATGATTGAGGTTAGGTTACAGGCACTGGTGGAGAGCGATCCCTCCACCGCTTCGGACGTACTGTTCCGGCTGGCGCTGGACAAGGTGCATGAAGAGGTAATTGCACACGATATGTGGCGCCGGCTGGAGAAACGAGGCTTGCAACGCCGCGACTGGGCTAACGACACTCACGTCCTGGCAAAACTGGAAGAGTCCAACGCCCGCTACCTGTCTCCAATTCGCAACGAGTTGATCTATGGGGCGTCCATACCGCGCGAGGAGACGCAAGCTGCCCTGGCTTCGCTGACTTCCAAAGGTGGTCGGAAGGGCGTGCTGCTCTCCGGCGAGGCCGGGGTAGGGAAGAGCGGGGTCGTTCTCCAGGTTCTGGAGGAACTTCGCAAGGAAGAGATCCCTGTCCTGGCGTTTCGCGTCGACCGGCTGGATCCTACACCTCTCCCCAACGAAATCGGCCGGCAACTGGAACTACCCGGCTCGCCCGTCGCTGTCCTCGGGGGCGTGGCCCAGGGGCGGGACTGCGTGCTCGTGATCGACCAGCTCGACGCCGTGAGCCTCGCATCGGGCAGGCACCCGCAGTTCTTCGATGGCGTGGACGAACTCATCAGGCAGGTGGAGGCGTACCCGCGGATGCGCCTGCTAATCGCTTGCAGAAACTTTGACCTGGAGAACGATCACCGGCTGCGGCGCTTGGCGAACGAGCGTGGCGTCTTGGACACTGTAGCCGTTAACCGGTTGCCTGAAGAGACCGTCCGCGAGACTGTGGCCGCGATGGGCATAGAGGCAGGAGGCCTCAGCCCCGATCAGGTGCGGCTGTTGTCCGTACCCTTGCACTTGAGTCTGCTAGCCGAAATATCAGAAACCCCTGCTGCCAGAGACCTCAACTTCCGGACCGCCAAGGATCTCTTCGACCGATTCTGGGATCGTAAGCGCACTGTACTGCGCGAACGCACCGGCCGTTCGGTACGGTGGACGGAGGTTATAGACGCCCTTTGCGACCACATGAGCGAGAAGCGGACCTTATCCGCGCCGGCGGAGAAGGTGGACGAGTACGGAGACGACGCCCAGGCAATGACTTCTGAAAACGTCCTTGTACGGGACCGGGACAGGTACGCCTTCTTCCACGAGAGCTTCTTCGACTATGCTTTCGCCCGCCGCTTTGCCGGCCGGGAGCGGGAGCTACTCCCGTTCTTGCGCGAGGGAGAGCAACACCTCTTCCGGCGCGCGCAGGTCCGGCAGATCTTGCGCCACGAGCGCGAGGGAGACCTCGCCCGCTATTTGGACGATCTCGCGGAGCTTCTCCATAGCCCGGACATCAGGTTCCACATAAAGCAAGTGGTCTTCGCGTTGTTGGCCGGACTCGAAGATCCGACCAGGGAAGAGTGGAGGATCGTCGTCCCACTTCTGGAGAGGGAGGAGCCGTACACGCGCGAGGTCTTCAACCTGCTGCGCTCAGCGCCGTGGTTCAGGTTGATTGACTCCTTAGGGATCTGGAAGCGTTGGCTGGCAGAAGGAGACGAAGAGCGACTGAACCGCGTGACCTATCTGCTCTGGATGTCGCAAAAGCATGAGCCCGATCGGGTGGCCGAGCTCTTGGAACCCTACGTGAGGCTACCGGAGTGGCGTAACCGGATCGCCTACGTCATGTCGGGAGCGGACCTCCACATCGGCCGTCGCTTCTTCGAACTATTCCTGAAGGCCATCGACGAGGGTGTCCTCGATGAGGCAAACGTAGGAATGGAGATCTACGATCTGCCGGACAAGAATCCCAAATGGGCTGGTGAGGCACTCTATCATTACCTCAAACGGCGCCACGAACGGAACCAATCCGGAGCATACGAGCTGTTCGATCCGTATTCTCGTTCTGGGTGGAACGACAATTACGAAGAAGTCTTCACGAAAAGCGCTAAACGCGCGCCGAGAACATTCGTGACAGAGTTGTTGCCCTTCATGCTCAAGCTTATGCAAGACTCGGCGGAGCAGGAAGGTGACGCTCCTTACGAGGACTCGATCTGGTGCTATCGGCACCCTGGTGAGAGCCACTCTATCGAAGACGCGCTGCTCAGGGCCATGGAGATCGCCCTCAGGACCCTGGCGGAAAACGACCCAGAGGCCTTCGATCCCTTCGCCCGGCTGCTCCGCGAGAAATCGGATTTCGAGACCGCCCAGTACCTGCTGGTCCGCTCCTATGCCGCCAACGGTGAGAGGTACGCCGACGAAGCCGTAGAGTACCTCCTCGAACGGCCCGCGCGATTGGAGACGGGATATAGGAGCAACCCCCACTGGTCGACTCGGCAGCTACTTGAAACCATAACTCCGTGCTGTGCAGACGAGAATATGACAGAACTCGAAGAACTGGTACTCGGATACTACTCCGAGTGGGAGTTGGAAGCTACCGACACCGATTTACGCGGCGCAGCGCAGTTGACCTTGCTGGGGGGCATCGCACCTTCTCGACTCTCTCCCGCTGCCAAGAAGCGACTGGAACAGTGGCGCGAGAAGTTCGGTGGGGATGCGAAGGAGCCGAGTCCACTTCGGTTGCGGGCTATAGCCGGATGGGTTAGATCACCGATCCCCGAAGAGGATACGAAGGACATGACCGAAGAAGAATGGCTAGAGGCCGTATCCCGCTACTCGGAAGATCGTCATGGAAGATGATTTCTTGAAGGGCGGAGCTCATGAACTCTCCGGGGTTCTGGAGAGGCGGACCAAAGAAGACCCCGAGCGGTTCGCTCACCTGTTATTGCGGTTTCCAGATGACACGCATCCTTACTACTTCGACGCTGTCCTGCGTGGTATAGCTGAAGCCGGCGTTAGCACGGAGACCTTGCTGGAAGTCTGCAGACGGTGCCACAAACTCCCCGACCGACCCTCCGGGCGCTGGATCTGTGATGCCGTAGAAAAGGCGGCCGATCGCCCTCTTCCCAAGGAACTACTGGAGATTGTAGCGTGGTACGCTACTGAAGACTCGGACCCCGAGCAAGAGCTATGGCGTACCGATGCTGGGAACGGGCAACCGTATTACGGCGGCGACATCCTTACGACCGGGATCAACTCCACCAGAGGCCGCGCCGCTGAGGCAATGGCGGACCTTATCTTCCGTGATGCCGATCGCACACCAATCTTTTCGCAGACATTGGAGAAGATGGTGGAGGATCCTTCCATCGGCGTAAGGACGTGCGTGTCTTCGGCACTAACGGCCGTACTGAACCACGATCGGAACTTGGCGGTCGAGCTCTTTAAGCGACTCTGCGACACAGAAGACGTGCTGCTGGGGACGCGAGGGGTCGAGATCTTTCTCTTCTACGCCGCTCGAACACATTTCGGCCAGCTAAAGCCCATCCTGGAACGGATGCTTTCCTCAAGCGATGCCGACGTGGCGGCTGCAGGAGCTGGGCAGGCGTGCGTGGCGTCACTCAATGTAGAGGAAGTCCGACCCTTGGCTGAAAAGTGTTTGTCTGGCACGGAGGCACAGCGGGAAGGCGCGGCGGAGGTGTACTCGGTGAACCTCCAGACCGCACGATATCGCTCGGTTTGCGAAGACGCACTGGCGCAGTTGTTTGATGATGAGAGCCAGAACGTGCGCTCGGCGGCCTCTAAGTGCTTCTTGTATTTAGGGGAGGATCAGCTCGGACAATACGCACGCCTGATCGAGGCTTTCATACAAAGTGATGCCTTCGCCGCAGAACACGGGCAGTTGATTCATGCGCTGGAACAAACTACTGACGAACTCCCGCAGGAGTCCGTCCTGGCCTGTGAGCGCTTCCTCGACATCGTCGGCGGAGATGCGGCAGACATACAGACTAGCGCTGCCAGCCACGCAGACGACGTTGTCCAAATACTCGTGCGTACCTACAATCAAAGCAGAAACCCTGAGATGCAGGCGCGGTGCTTGAACCTGTTCGACCGCATGGCAGAGTTCGGAATACATGGGGTAAGCAGGGCTCTCGATCAGTACGAGCGATGAACCTACTTTGCTTCAAGCAGCTAGTTCTCCTCGACCTTCAACTCTCCCCGCTCGTGCAGGTTCAGCAGAATCGCCACCGTCGCCTGCAACGGCACCTCCGCCCAGAAGGCCGTGGACTCCACGTCCCGGAAGCTCTCCCATTCGTTCCTGACCCGCTCGACCCACTCGGGCTCTTCGCGCTCGATGCGGAGTCGCAGGGTGCGCACCGCGCCGGGTCCACCTCCGGCACGTTCGCCGCCGCGAAGCACCACTTCTCCCGTCGCTTGAATGCCGACGGCCTCTCGTGGTAGCCCTTCGCCTCCAGCTCCCTCGCCCGTCTCGCTCCCTCAGACAACCCCTCCTGCATCGTCAGAACCGCCGGCTCCCTGTCGTGGGCTTAGTAGCCCTCCAGCCTCTTGTTGCGGAACTCCCACTCCAGAACGCACACCCCCAAGCGCCTCACGCCCCCCTCGTCTTCCACGTCAGGGCCTCGCCGGTCTCGCCTTCCTCGGCCAGGACCCGCGCGTAGAACTCCCTGAACCTCCTCACGTCCTCCGAGTCCTCCCGCGAGAGCTTCTGCCCGTAGGCGTAGGCCACCCCGACCTCCAGCCACTCCTCCTCCGAGAGCCCGTACATCCTGTCCAGCAGCCCCGGCAGGTTCGTCGGCGTCGCGTGGACCCCCCGCATCCAGTTGGAGACCGAGTTCTGCCGGTAGTCGTACCCCAGTTCCCTCGCCTCCCGGGCGAATGCCGACTGGCTGGACCCGCGGGACCGGAGCAGCCCGTACAGGACCTCTCCGAACCATGTGTAGCCCCTGTCCTCGACCATCCCGCACCCTCCCGGCGAGCCACCCTACCGATGCCGCGCAGTCTACCACCACCATCTGTGTTACTGATACACTGCGTCTACATATGGTACGATCCGTGCGAGAAAGTGCTCCGGGAGGCACTCTACAGATGCCTCAGCTCTGAGGAGTGGCACCCATCCGGATGACGAACGATATTCTCCACCCGAGGTCAACCACGGCTAGTCGGCCTGATCGGAACGAGAAACGTTCCGCCTGATATTGATCCGGCAAGCTCTTAGAGGGAAACTATTTCAGAGCCTCTTCGAGGGCCGATCTCTACCGACATACGTTGCCGCCACACCATACGCAACTGCGAGCCCTGCAGGGGGCAAGAAGCTAACAGCCGACGGCTGATTGCTCTGTCATGCCCACTCCACTCTAGGTATCATACTCTGGTCGAACTCGCGTACGCGCTCGCGCCCGAGATCCTCTAGCTCTTCGAGGCAAAGCATACATCTGCGGACGAGGCGGGAGACGTCTATGCTGAGGGCTTCTGGCTCGAACTCTTTGAGACGGATGGTGCCGTTGCGCAGGAGACCCGTGGCGCCACGCCAATTGCCGTTCTGGAGGTGGTAGAAGCCGACGCCTACCTGAAGGATGCCCTGGTAGAGGAAACGGACCCTCTTCGGCTCTTGCATCCAGGCCTCTTCGAGGTACTCGTGACACTCGTAAAACTCGCCCTTGTTGAACTCCTCGATGCCCTTGAGGACGAGCTCGGGGAGACCTTCAGGCGCTTCTCTATCCGGCTCCGCCCGGAGGGGTTCCTCAGCCGCAGCAGCCACCGCCGCAGCAACCACCGCCGCCGCCACCGGCCATACGAGCGTTCATCATGGGGTTGGTAGACATGGCGGAGGCGCCGGGGGTGACGGAGGCGAAGTTGGAGATAAGACGCCGCGACTCGCTGCTGCCGCACTCGGGACACTCCGCCGACTCGTTGGCCGCGCTCATCGAACGCATCAGGTCGAACCGTTCCTCGCACTCCGCGCACTTGTACTCGTAGAGGGCCATAAATCCTACCTCCCGACAGATAGTTGTTTACCTGGCCCGTATTGTATCCTCTGCGGAGAGACGATGGCGCCCCGGACCGGGCAGCAGACTCGTACTCCGGGATTTAACATGACAGATGTTGCCAGTCGCCGGATTCTCCGTTAGATTGCGTGCCAGTAGGGGTTACCAACAAGAGCGGAAGGAAGGGCGCGAGAACCTATGCCAGCCGAACCGCCGACGCAAACGAACGAGGTCGGCAAGAAGAATTCCACCCGGAAGGGCTCGCCGGGCCGGACCTCGCTGATGGTCCTGTTCTCGGCCACTATCTTTATGAGCGCCGCGCTCCTGTTCCTGGTCGAGCCGATGTTCGCCAAGTTCATCCTGCCGCTCTTCGGCAGCACGCCCGCCGTGTGGACGGGTTCGATGATGTTCTTCCAGGCCGCCCTCCTGGTTGGCTATCTTTACGTACACGCGACCACTACCTGGCTCGGGGCGAGGCGCCAGGCCGTGCTCCATCTGGCGGTGGTCCTCTTGCCGCTCCTGGTGTTTATCTTCGCGGGGCCGCTTGCGAAGCCCGGCAACGAGTGGGCCCCCTCGGCGGAGGGCAACCCGATCTTCTTGCTGTTGGGGTTGCTTCTGGTGTCGCTCGGACTACCGTTCTTCGTGATCTCGACGACGAACCCCCTGATCCAGAGGTGGCTGGCCGATACCGACCACCCGGCGGCCAGGGACCCCTACTTCCTGTACCGGGCGAGCAACCTGGGCAGCGTTATAGGACTCCTCGGCTACCCGCTAGTCGTGGAGCGGGAGCTGACGCTGACGAACCAGGGCTTCTGGTGGACGGCGGGCTACGGAGCACTGGTGGTCCTGGTCTTCGCCTCGGCGGTGATGCTGTGGCGCTCCAACCCCGCCCCCGCCCAGGGAGAAGAGGCGGAGCCGCTCGCCGGTGACCCGGTGAGCGGTGGCGGCTCTCCGCAGAGCGCCGACCCTTCACTCGCCTCGGGGCTCACTACTTGGCGGCGGTTGCGGTGGGTGGGGTTGACGTTCGTGCCTTCGAGCCTGATGCTTGGGGTGACGGCCTTCATCACTACGGACATAACGCCCATCCCGCTGCTCTGGGTGATACCGCTCTCGCTGTACCTGTTCTCGTTCGTGGTCGTCTTCTCGCCGAGTCCGAGAGTGCCGGATGTCCTGCACAAGCTGTCGGTGGCGGCGCTTCCGTTGGTGATGGCGGTGGTCGTGGTTACGATACTGACCGACCTGAAGGACCCCTACTGGGCGCTCATAGGGCTGCACATCTTCGGGTTCTTTTTGGTAGCGATGGTGCTGCACGGGGAGGTGGCGCGGGACAGGCCACCGGCACGGCACCTGACGGAGTTCTACCTGTGGGTGGCGGTAGGAGGGGTGCTGGGCGGGGTGTTCAACGCGCTGGTAGCACCGGTTGCCTTCGACACGGTGGTGGAGTACCCGCTCGCTATAATCCTCGCGTGCATGTTCCTGCCTGGGGCGCTGCTCGCGCGGCTGGCACAGGGTGGGGAGCGGGACGAGGGGGAGGGGCGTCGGGGCGCGTCGCGGTTCGTCCCGCTGCTCCTGGACCTGGCGCTGCCCCTGGCCCTCGGGGTCGCGGTGGTGATGCTCGCCCGGGCCGCCGCCTCTATCGAGGCGATAGACACCAGGGACAACGCCGAGAAGCTGCTGATCGGCCTGTCCCTCGTAGTATGTCTATTGTTCGCTTACTTCTCAAATCGCGCGGTGCGCTTCGGTCTGGGCGTCGCGGCGGTCATCGTAGCCGGGACCTTCACGGTCGCCGCGACGGACGCCTTCTACCAGGAGCGTAGCTTCTTCGGGGTCTATAAGGTCACGGAACAGGAGGAGGCGCTCGGCGATTTTCACGCGCTCGTCGTCGGGGACACCAACCACGGCGCGCAGCTACTCGGCCCCCAGCCTCCCGTACCAACCACCTATTATCACCAGACAGGTCCCATCGGCCAGGCCTTCAAGGCTCTGCCGGAGGAGACGACCTCGCGGGTCGCCGCGCTCGGCCTCGGGACGGGCTCGCTGGCGTGCTACAACAAGCCCGGTCAGAGTTGGGAGTTTTACGAGATAGATCCCCTGATCCGGCAGATCGCCAGCGACGAGGAGCTCTTCACCTACCTGAACGACTGCCCCGGGCAGTCAGACGTGGTCCTGGGCGATGCCCGCCTGAGACTGGCCGAGACCTCGGATGGGGAGTACGGCATGGTAGTCGGCGACGCCTTCAGTTCGGACGCTATACCGGTCCATCTCCTCACACGCGAGGCGTTAGATATGTACCTCGACAAGCTAAACGAGAACGGGGTCATAGCCATGCACATCTCCAACCGGCACCTGGAGCTCGAGCCCGTGCTCGGGAACCTCGCGCAGGACGCCGGGCTCGCCTGCCGCGCTCAGTTCGACGAACAGGTAGAACTTTATCCTGGCAAGTTCGTTTCCCACTGGGTATTAATGGCCCGAGAAGAGGAAGACCTCGGCGGCGTAACCTACGACTCGCGGTGGCAATCGTGCGAGACCGACCCCTCCCTGAACGTCTGGACGGACGACTTCTCGAACCTCCTGAGCACCTTCGACTGGGAATGAGGAAAAGGGACTATCCTACTCTCTGGAGAGCAGGGCGCTAGATCTTGGCTGCCCGCCGGTCAGCTTCATACCACCTCGTACCGGCGTCCCCGTCGAGCGGCGAGGTTCGGAGCCGGGCTTTTACACACGTTTAACGCAAAGTTTCCCCACGATTAACCTAGCATCTAGCTCTCGTATCTACACTTCTTCTGGTTGTACGGAAGGTGGGATGGATCCCGCCGGGTAGTAGTGGAAGGAGAGCTTCTTGAGAATTCAGGGTAGGCCGGGTCCAATAAGTCGTCGGGCTTTCTTGGGCCTTGGAGGAGCGAGTGCGGCGGCGTTGATGCTCAGCGGATCGCCCTTTGCCGCTCTAGGAGCGCGCGTAGCGCTGGGCCAGGACCGCCCGGAGACGACAGGCTACGGTCCGCTCGTGCCGAAGGCGCCTGTCGGGGGCACGGAGGACCCCACACAGATACTCGCCTTGCCGGCCGAGTTCAACTACCAGGTCATCGACCGCCAGGGGCTGCGCCAGCGCGACGGTAACCTTACCCCCGGGATCTTCGATGCGATGGGCGCCTTTCCCGACGTCGGCGGCGGAGAAGGCGGTAGCGGCGACCGGACGATCCTGATCCGCAACCACGAGAATCGCGAGCGCCCGGGAGAGATCCCGGTGACGGTCCCGAACCCCTACGACCCCGCGACGATCGGTGGATGCACGAAGCTCGTGGTCGAGCGTAGCAAGCTCGGCCGCGATCCGGCCACCGACCAGCAGCTCTACGAGTACGAGGTCGTCGACAAGTTCAACATCATCGGCGGCACCTCGGCCAACTGTGCGGGGGGTGAGGTCCCCTTCAAGAAGTGGATCACTTGCGAGGAGGTCGTCAAGGGGCCGAGCAACAGCCCGAGCACCCAGCGCCACGGCTACAACTTCGAGGTCGATGCGACGAGCGATGATCCGGTCGAGGCGCTGCCGATCCTCGCCGCGGGACGCTTCGTGCACGAGGCGACCGCCTGGCGGTCCGGAGTTCTCTATCAGACCGAGGACCGTAGCCTCCAGACCGACCCCCGGCTCGGCACGATCGGGGCCTGCTTTTACCGCTATGTCCCGGACGAGCGAGTCGGCCAGTCGAGCAACCTGGCCGAGACGAGCGGTGCCCTGGAGGCAGCCATGGTGAAGGGCACGCCGAACTTCAACTTCGACGCCGTCACCACGCCGGGGACGAGCTTCCCGATCGAGTGGGTCGTCGTCGACGATCCTGACCACGCGGACGACACCGACAACCGCCGCGACCGCGTGCGGGGCTTCACCCCGACGCGCATCCAGGCCCAGGACAAAGGCGCGGGGTACTTCGACCGGATGGAGGGGCTCTGGGTCGAAGGCGCCGAGGGCCAGGGGGGGAGTATCTTCTTCGACTGTACAACCGGCGGGCCGCAAAACCTCGGGCAGGTCTGGAAGTACGACGAGGGCCGCGAAACCCTGACGCTCGTTTACGTTTCGACGAACCGCCAGCAGCTCGAGAACCCTGACAACATCACGATCGTCCAGCAGACGGGAGATATCTTCCTCTGCGAGGACAGCCCCGGCGAGCAGTACATTCGCGGCCTGACTCAGGAGGGCGAGATCTACGACTTCGCCCTGGCACTCACGAACGACACGGAGTTCTGCGGCGCGGTCTTCGACCCCGATCGCCAGACGCTCTACGTGAATCAGCAGGGTGAGCGGGGGATCGAGGGGCTCCCCGAGACACTCACGGAGGGCCCGGTCGACCCGCGTGCGGCTGTCACCTACGCAATCTATGGTCCCTTCGAGAAACGCCTCGGCGACAGCCGCAGAGGCAACGGCCCGAGCGCTTGATACTGTAAAGTGGCGAGACACATCCCGTGCGTCTCGCCCACTCATTTGGGGAATGGAAAAGGAGGCAGAGCAAGATGGCCATTAAGGAAAAGGCTGGCCAAACGGAGTGGACAAACGAGGATCTTTACAAGGATTTCGTGGAGCAGACTATGGCTTTGCAGGAGCAGAACGTCAAGCTCGCTCTGAGCGTCACCGACGCCTATATGAGCTTCTTCTTCGCGCCCCTCTCCTACTTGCGGGAGGGGTTGCAGCCTATGGGTACCGAGGGTGGCGGGAGCGAGAAGGACTGCGACGACGACCTGCCGCTCGACGACTACGATCGTCTGACGGCCGAGGACGTCTCGGAGAAGATCGAAGAACTCGGCGCGCTGGAGGTCCAGGCCGTCCGCTCCTACGAGAGACGGCACAAGAACCGCGGAGAGCTGCTGGAGAGGTTGGACCGCTCGCTGGTATAGAACCCTCGGGGAGTGGAGCGCGAGGGCCGGAGCTTAGAACCCGGCCCTCATTCTGTGGCCTCTCTACCGTAGCGTGGACCCTGAAGATGGTCCGTGCGAGACAGGAGGGTCTCGTCTGGCCGGAACGCCCTGTCGTACGGGGTGCGGACGGCGGCGTAACAATAGCCCCTGGTTTATCTCCACTCGAAGGTGCTGAGGAGGTTCGAGAAGTCATCCGTCCAGACCTTGTCCATCTCGGGATTGGTCTCGCAGGGTTGCCAGCGTGGATCATCGGGCACGTCGCCGAGGTCTTCCTCGTCGCGGGCCATGACTACGAAGTGTGACGCGAGCTTGTAGGGGATGCCTTCGGTCTGGTTGTCGTACTGGCCGTAGCAGACGAGTCCCCGGTCTCGTGCCAGGTCGCCGACCACAGGCTCGAGTTCCAGATGTCGGTTGGAGATGTGGTGGATGATGACCCCGTTCTCTTTTAGCTTGTCGAGATACATGTCGGTAGCCTCCCGCGTGAGCATGTGGACGGGTATGGCGTCCGAGGAGAAGGCCTCGCCGATGATTATCCCGTAGCTTGCGTTTTCGGCTTCGGTCAGTCTCAGGCGGGCGTCGCCCAGGACCACGTCGTACTCGCCGGGGCAGTCTCTAAGGTAGGTAAAGAGGTTCTCGTTGCGGGCGATCTGCTCGACGGCCGGGTCGATCTCGTAGTAGGTCATCTGCTGGCCGGGTTCGGCGTAGCATGACATCACGCCCGCGCCGAGGCCCAGCACGGCTATGGGTGACTCGTCCGAGCTCTCGCCCGGCAAAAGCTCGAAGAGTTGCCCGAACGGCCCCGAGGGGTCGTGGTAGGCTATCGGCTTGGGGGGCTGGGGCCCGAGGACCTGCGCACCGTGGTTCGTGTCACCGACGACGAGCGCGCGGTACGCCAGGTTGCTCGGTTCCTGACCTGTGACCTTATAGACCCCGAAGAAGCTGCGGTCCTCATAGAGCGCTGTAGCACCGTTTGCGAAGGTCACGGCCACTAGCAGCGCCGCGATACCCAAGCCGAAACGTATCGGTCGAGCAGATGAGTACGCGAACCACAGACACAGACCGGCGCCCAGGCCGCTGAATATCTGCCAGATGTAGTCCCTCTGGATACTGGCGTCGAAGGCCCCCTGATCCACGGCCCAGCCGAGCGCGACCATTCCGACCCCCAGCGCCAGAGGCAGCGCCAGGTCCAGCAAGAAGCTCAGGTTTGCGAGCCGGCCCGCGCCGTTATGCCCGGAGGGCTGCTCCTCGGCTGTGGCAGGCTCGAGACCCTGCTCATCTTCGGGGGGCCGCCCGTCGTTCCCGCCTCTTGGGCTGAGGAGGCGCGAGATGACCAGCCCGGGCAGGAACATGCACGCGAGGATTATAGCGAGCGGGTACTCCACCACCGTGTCGAAGGCTACCGGTGCTACCAGCGCGTTGAACACCCCTCCCAGCACCCCTCCTACCGCCACCCACAGGTAGAACTCCGTCAGGTGCCGTGCCGGTGGCCTGTCTCGCGCCACCTCCCCGTGCAGCACCATCGCTACCACGAAGAACCCGAAGATGTGCAGCGCCAGCCGCATCCAGTAAGGAACGCCCAGACCGACGAGCGTATCGATGACGAGCGCCGCCATCATCAATGGCAACGTCACCACCATGACCTTGTGGATCAGGTCTGGCATCCTCTGGCTCGGCGAGAAGACGATGACGAAAGAGAACAGGTACAGGGAGAGCGGTATCACCCATAATAGCGGGACGGGCGTTATGTCGGTTGTCGCGAAAGCCGTCACCCCAAGCATCAGGCTCGAAGGGACGAACGTAAGCCCAACCCACCGCAACCGCCGCCAAGTAGTGAGCCCCGAGGCGAGTGAAGGGTCGGCGCTCTGCGGAGAGCCGCCACCGCTCACCGGGTCACCGGCGACCGGCTCCGCCTCCTCGCTCTGGACGGAGGCGGGGTTGGAGCGCCACAGCACCACCGCCGAAGAGAAGACCAGGATCACCATCAGCCCGTAGCTCACCGACCATATGAGGCCCTGGTTCTGGAGTGTCAATACCCGTTCCACCACCAGCGGATAGCCCAAAAGCCCTATGATGCTGCCCAGGTTGCTCGCCCGGTACAGGAAGTAGGGGTCTTTCGCGGAAGGGTGATCTGTGTCGGACAGCCACCTCTGGACCAGGGGGTTCGTCGTCGAGATCGCGAAGAACGGGAGCCCGACCGACACCAGGAGCAGCCCCAACAGCAAGAAGATCGGGTTCTCCTGCGCCCCGGGCGCCCACTCGTCGCCGGGTACGGCCAGAGGCAGGACAAGCAGCGGCAACAGGACGACTACCAGGTGTAAAACCGCCTGCCGTCTGGCTCCGAGCCAGGTAGTCGTGGCGTGTACGTAGAGGTAGCCACCCAGGAGCGCCGCCTGGAAGAACATCATCGAACCCGTCCACACGGCGGGTGTGCCGCCGAACGAGGGTAACACGAACTTGGCGAACATCGTCTCGACCATAAACAAGAGGGCGGCGCTGATAAAGATAGTGGCCGAGAACAGGAGCATCATGAAAGCCCCGCCCGAACTACCGGTTCCCTTGCCGGAGGCCCCACTCTTATCTGTTTTGATCTCTTCTGCTGACATAAAGCTAGGCTTGTTCCTTCCTGAAATTCATTACCATTCGCTCAACCCCCAGCGCGCAACTCTAACGGACAAGCCTGTGGGCCGCAATGGTTACAAGGTTAAATATAAGTTTCTTGCGTGGCTGCCTCGGGTAGCTTAACGGGCGTGCAAGGCACGCTATGGTAGTGGAGTACGGTCCGGGGACGAATCCCGGGAGTTTTAGGGAGGGTTTGCAGATGAACGAGATGAACGTAGACCTCGAAGCCCTGCCCAGGGGTGAGGATGCCCCCAGGGTGGTGAACGTGGTCGTCGAGGTGCCGGTGGGTAGCCGCAACAAGTACGAGTACGAGCCGGAGCTGGGTGTGATCATGCTGGACCGGGTTCTCCCGGGGAACATCCGTTACCCAGGGGACTACGGCTTCATACCTTCGACCGAGAGCGCGGACGGCGAGCCCCTGGACGTCATGGTCGCGGCCTACGACCCGGTGTTCCCCGGCTGCGTAGTCAAGGCGCGTATCGTCGGGGCTCTGGAGATGGCCGAGGGCGGGGAGGTCGAGTACACCATCTTCGGCGTCCCCGATAACGACCCACGCTTCGACGACATCCAGAGCCTGGAAGACATGACCGAGCAGAACCTGCGCGAGATCGAGCAGTTCTTCACCGCCTTCAAGCGGCTCGAAGGGGACGAGGAGGCCGAGGCCAGGGGCTGGTGCGACCTCGAAGAGGCCCGCGAGATCATTCGCAACAGCGCCCGCTGATAGAGCTTGCGGCCTGGCGTATCCCCACGCCGGTGGCCCGGCTACTGTTCAGGCTGTTCGAAATCCTCTTCCGTGCTGTCTTCTGTGGGGGGACTCTGGTTCTCGGCGGGGCGCTCTTGCTCCTGGGGACCCTGGGAGGTGCATCCGCTGGCGACTACGCTCAGGCCGAGAAGCAGTACCACAAGTAAGAGTATGGCGATCTTGCCTCTTCTACTGTTCATCGCTCGGACCCCTCTCCTCCTCGTAACCGAACCGTGCCGTAGATTAGCACAGTGGCGAACTAGCGGGAGAGGTGTTTACTGGTCTTGAAGCCTTCGAGGTCGCGTTCCCGGTTTGACTCCGCTCCCGGGCCGGGCCACCTTCCGTCGTGTAACGCTCACCCGAAGATTAGTGTCTCTTGGTGCTCCACTGCTCTCTAACTTCCGACCCTCAATACCGCCTTGCCGGTATACCCCCGGTCGAGGAGTTGTTGCGCCACTTCACCGACCTGCTCCCAGGAAGCCTCGACGCTTATGTGCGGATCGAGTCGCCCCTCTCCGACCAGTCCCGCGAGCCTTGCCAGCCCATCGGAAGCCGGATGGGCGAGCACCTCGTGGAAGAGGATGAAGCCGTAGAGTCGCGCCCCGCCCGTGAGGAAGAAGTCCCGCACGTCGAACGTTGTCTCCGCCGCCCCCGAGACCCCGAAACTGACGCAGAGACCGCCCGGCGCGATCATTCCCAGAGTATTACCCAGCACCTTCCCGCCGACCGATTCGAGGATCAGATGGTATGGGCCGAACCGTCTGGCGCTCTCCGCATCTTCGCTAACGGTGACCTCGTGGGCCCCAGCCCCGCGCACCAGCTCCTCGTGCTCCTCGCGGCGCACGAGGGCCACGACGCGGGCGCCGGCAAGACGTGCGAGCTGGACCGCGAAGTGACCTGCTCCTCCCGAGGCTCCAGTAACGAGCACGCTGCGTCCGAGCAAGCCGCCGCCCCTCTCCAGGGCGTAGAGTGCGGTCAGGCCCGCGACCGGCAGCGTCGCCGCCTGCTCGACGGAGACGTTCTCCGGCAGCTCCGCTAAAGAGTTAGTCGGCACAGCGGCTAGCTCGGCCCAGGCTCCCGAGGGGAGGAAGCCGACGACCCTGGCGCCGGTTAGCGGTCCGGTCCCGTCGGCGGCGGGCTGTTCGACCGTGCCGGCGAGGTCCCAGCCGGGGTTGAAGCCGGGTTCGGCCATCTGTGCGCGGCGCACCTCGCCGCGGTTCAACGAGATCGCCGAGACCTGAACCAGTGCCTCAGAGGCGGCGGGCGTGGGCTGTCCCGCCTCGCCGAGGGACAGGTTGGCCGGGGCTCCTTTGTCTACGAGTACGGCACGCATACGGTTCCTTTCTACTCCGCTTGAGCTTATCGGGACCCCCCTGGCTGGTCTGTTCGCAGAGCTGGAGCAAGGTTAGGACAGTCTTTGCAGCGCCTGATCGTCAGCCCTCAGCCCGGTCTGGACGACCTGTCGGAGTTCTTAGGCCTTTCGCCGGTGCGTAGGGTGTGGGGGTACCGTGTAGCAGAAACCCAATAAGGGTATCTTCGACCTCCAAGAAAGCCAGACGGGAGCATTCCGGTCTGGCACGGCGATCGGAAAGGAAAGCATTTTGGGCGGAGTCGAGCGTTCGAGACTGCTGGTTGGAACTGTTCTCTTGGCCCTGGCTTTAGCCCTCCTGGGCGGCTGCGGGGGCAGCGACGTGCAGGAGGAGCGGCAGGACGTCCAGGAAGCGGGGCAGGACTTCCAGGAGGAGCAACAGGACGTAGAGGAGGCAGAGCCGGGTGAGGAGAGCCAGGATGAACAGGAGGATGTCCGGGAAGCGCAGGAGGACCTGCAGCAAGAGCAGCAGGACGTAGAGGAAGCGCAAGAAGAAGAGCAGCGTTAATAGATAGGAAGACGAGCAAGAGACGGCGGTGACGCTTGAGGTCTCTCGATCGCCCTCTTTGTCCCGGCTGTTGCGGTAGGACCCGTGCTTGCAAAGCCCCTGGAGTTCCCACTCCGTAGAGGGTCGAAAGGACGCTCAATCGAGGTAGCTCCCGTGGACCCCTCCCGACTCTTCGGTGGGGGTGTCTATCGTCTCCTCGACCTGCCGTCTGTAGACTTCGTGCTGTAATGTACAGAGGATCGAGAAGATCCTCTGCATCATCTCCCAACCTAAAGAAGATCTTCGCGGTACCGCGCCGACCTACCGTGCGGTCCATACGCCATCTACCGGTACGATGGCGCCGTTCACGTAGTATGTCTCGTCCGAGGCGAGGAAGAGTGCGACCCGCGCGGTTTCCTCCGGGCGGGCCAGACGTCCGAGAGGTGTGCTCTCACGCATAAAATTCAGGATCTCCTCGTTCTCGAGCACTGGCACGATCATCGACGTGTCGATACCTCCAGGACAGATACAATCGACCCGAACCTCACTGGCTCCCCAGCCCACCTCGATCTTCGCGCCCCTGGAGCGGGTCTCCGGCTCCGGTACGTCGTCGACCCGTAGGTCGCGTTGACCGTGGAACACCGCCGCTTTCATCTCAGTGCCTCCTTTTTCGTGGCGAACTGCTACAGGTCTCGAGTGCTCGGGTGAGCGCGGCTTGCGGCAACGCGACACTCTCGACCTCATTGCCTAAAGAGCGTCTGAACTCCTGAAACTAACTCTCCTGTTCGGCTCAGGGCTGTAGGTAGAGGCAACAGACTTATGCCTTCTTGCTTTTAGAGCAGCTCCCGTCGAATACTGTCAGCGGGAGGCTCTGCGCTTCATCTTCTGGAGCATGGCGCTGCGGTTCCCGGAGAGGGCTCTGGAAGCCTTCTCGTTGACGCGATCCTCTGTCCAGATCGGGAGCCAGCGGGGTGTGAGCTCCACGCGCTCGACCCCGGGCAGCGCCCCGACGGCGTCGTAGACCCCCGATCCGATAACGTGGGTGAAGACGCAGCCGATCTCGGTGAACGTCATCTCGACGTTCACCGCGCCGTCGTCGACCTCGACCCCGTAGATCAGGCCCAGGTCTACGATCGACAGGTCGAGACCCGCCGCGCCCATGCACGGATCCTTGACCGTATCGAGCGCCTCGTATACGGCCTCCACGGTAGGGGACACGGTCGAGCGGCTCATGCGGTCACCGCCCGTCCGCGCAGCGTCGACCAGGGCTCACGCAGGCCGTTGCCGTTCCTCTTTTGGGCGAACTCGTCGTCCGAGATCTTGCTCTTTCGCGCCTCGATGTCGATGTCGTGCAGGCGTGCGAAGTTTTCGGCGAGTATCTTAGCCCGGACCTCGTCGGTCAGCGGCACTTGGAAGTCCTCCGGCATCTGAAACTCGGCGAAGTCTTCCAGCAGGTACTGTGGATGCACGACCGTCGCGGCCGACGAGTAGATAAGCTTGTCCGGTCCGCCGTAGAGCAGGAGATCGCCGAGCACCCTGACAAACTTCTCGCGGTCGAACTGGCAAAAGAGGATCGTGGACTCCAGCGTGGCGTAGACGTTCGGGTAGTTCAGGAGCAGGAACTTGCACTCGTCCAGGAACATGAAGCCGGCGTGCACGATCTGGAAGTTGAGGTCCGGGAACGCCCCGGCCGCATGCCCTATGTCGTCGACGCGCAGAGCATCGGTAGCGACGGGACCAATCGGCTGTGCCTTGTGGACGGCGATGTTCTTTATACCGAGCTCCTGCGCGAGCTCGAACACCGGAAAGGCCACGGTATAATCGTCCATCTTCCAGTACCGGGTCCGTCCCCGATAGTACTGGGCCGGGTAGAGCTTGATGCCGTCGGCACCTAGCTCGGTGACCTGGTACTCGAGTGACTCCAGGGCCTTCTCACCCTGCAGAACGTCGGCTGTCGCGTACCAGATCGTCCGATCCGGGTAGCGACGCTTTAGATCCGCACCCTTCTCGATCGAAACGAGCCCATCGTGGTAGGCATCGTAGATCGGAGTCGAGTGAACGCAGACCAGGTCGGTGTCGCTCTCCAGGAACATCGTCTCCATAAACTCGTCGTTCTGCCAGTCGTGTTGCCATTCATCCTTTGAAAGCACGGTCTCGGGCGGGTTGATCAGCGGATGAAAGGCGTAAAGAATGTCGTTGAAGATGCGCCCGAAGCGTCCATTCAGGTTCTCCTCCGAGAAGTTGTAGGGATGAGCGATCCCGTCGATCACGAACTGGTCACTAGCCACGAATTGTCCCCTTTCCCTTGTACCGGTAGCACCATATAAGATGGCTACTATCGGGTCAAGCTGATGAGGACCGGCCCGTAGAAGAGACGCAGGATTTCGGGGCGTCTTTTGTGCCGCCAATCTTCAGCCATGAAGCACCACTGGTGGGCAAGCACGTAAGCGCCCCCCTTTACCCGAGGGCAGAAGACTTATGGTTCGTGTATTAGGTCTCGCCGTTCTACCCGGCGGTCACGGCGAAGTCGAAGGCGTCGCCCACCAGGGTCTCCCCGCTCCTCATGCTTGACGAACGAACATATGTGCGTTTAGAATATAGTTATTAACCTGGTGTCCTACTCCTCCTTTCCCTTTCCCCACTTTCCCGGGGCACCAGGTTCTCCTCATAACCTCACTCGGCTCGATAAAGAAGCCATGATGGTAAAGGGCAGGAGCCTCTCTACTCCAGGATCCCGGCCCAACCAGGTCCAAGCGCCTGCGCTGGATCTAGGCCTGGTCTTTTACCGCATTGAGGTTTCTGCGCTCAAGCTGCTTGCCGCAGCCGGGACAGTGTGTGAGTTGCTCGCGGTAGGCTTCGCTCGTTGCTAGATCGTCGAAAAATACCCAATCGTGCTTGCCTCCGACCCACCAGACCTCTCCCCAGATTTCTTGCTCCTGACCGCACCGACAACGTAACGCGACCACCAGCTCATCTCCTTCTCATGGTCCTACGGTACGGCGTATTGTAACATCAGAGACAATAAAAGTGAGGGCATTACAAGCGTGGATTACAGGCAAGAAAATGGACCAAAGTCCGGCCAGACTCCCGGCCCTTTCTACCCCGCTGCCACTGCGAAGTAGCGTGAGGCCACCTTGCCCGGATGTGGCGCGGAGGCCAGGGACGCTATCCTAACTTGCGTTCGTCTCGATGAAGGCCGTCGCGGGTAACTCCGCCGGGGCCTCCCCGCCAGCCGAAGGTTCCAACGGTACGCTGCCTTCAGTCGGCTACGTACGTGCCTCTCATCGTAGCCGAACATAGTGTACTCAACGGTCATGGCCCTACCGTCCTCTTTACCTTACCCAGCTTACTATCCACAACATTCCGGGCGCAACCTAAAGGCCGGGGCCTATCCTAGGATCACGTCCCGACCGGCCATAGCGCCCTCGCTGCCCGCTCTTCTAATTCGCGGGTCGCAGGTTCGCTTCCTACTAAACGGGTTCTCAAAAATCTTGTTTTGCAAGAAGAACATAGCGATGGACGGGAGAGAATTCAGCAGTGATTTGCGTCTTTTGACGACAGCCACGTCAGCGATCAGCAACTCGCGCAGTGGCATTCTGGGTTCTCAGGCGTTCAGCGCTGCCGCGTGGTGGCGAAGATGGTCATCCACGAAGGTCGAGATGAAATAGTAACCGTGATTATAGC
Organism: uncultured Rubrobacteraceae bacterium; assembly: GCA_902806075.1. GTDB lineage: Bacteria > Actinomycetota > Rubrobacteria > Rubrobacterales > Rubrobacteraceae > Rubrobacter_F. The sequence continues at coordinate 15,373 of CADCVG010000026.1, read as the reverse complement.
CCTCGTGACACCGCAGCGTCAGGGGCTGACCGGCCCTGGCGCAGGCCTCCTCCAGGACGCTAGGATAGAGTTGCTCGTCGAGAAACTGGTCCGCCATACCCTGATCCACGAGGATCGTGCGGCCGTCGGGGAAGGGGTTGTTCCGAACGAGTTCAGAGGCGTCGTGCTTGCGCCAAGACTCCTCGTCGGGGCCGAGATAGTTCGAGAAAGCCTTCTTCCCCCAAGGAGCACGGGTCGGAGCCGAGATCGGGGCGAAGGCCGAGACACTGCGGTAACGGTCGGGGTGTTTGAGGGCGATGGTCAGGGCGCCGTGGCCGCCCATCGAGTGGCCGAAGATGCCCTGGGAGTCCGGGCGGGCGGGAAAGTTGGACTCGACGAGCGCGGGCAACTCTTCGGTGACGTAGGAGTACATCTTGTAGTGTCCCGACCAGGGCTCGGCCGTGGCGTCGATGTAGAAGCCGGCGCCGGACCCGAGATCGTAGTCGTCGTGCTCCCCAGGGAGGTCGAGGCCGCGCGGGCTCGTGTCGGGAGCGACGAGCATCAGGCCGAGCTCGGAGGCGAGCCGTTGTGCCCCGGCCTTCTCCATGAAGTTCGCCTCTGTGGAGGTGAGGCCGGCGAGGTAGTAGAGGACGGGGATCCGGCCACTCGCGGCCCTCGGTGGGGCGTAGACCGCGAAGCGCATGGTGGCGTCGCAGGCCTCCGAGTGGTGCTCGTGGAAGCTTACGGTCCCGCCGAAGCAGCGGTGCGCGCCCGAAGTTTTGAGGTTATTCATCGTTGTCCCCTAGAAGTTCACGACGCTGCGGATGGACTCACCCTTGTGCATCAGGTCGAAGGCGTCGTTTATGTTCTCGAGCGCCAACGTGTGGGTGATGAGAGGGTCGATGTCGATCTTGCCTTGCATGTACCAGTCCACGATCCTCGGCACGTCCGTCCTGCCCCTGGCCCCGCCAAAGGCCGAGCCTTTCCAGACCCTGCCTGTAACGAGTTGGAACGGGCGTGTGGAGATTTCCTGCCCGGCCCCCGCGACCCCGATAATGACAGAGACGCCCCAACCCCGGTGGCAGCATTCGAGCGCCTGGCGCATCACGTTCACGTTGCCGATGCATTCAAAGGAGTAGTCCGCGCCTCCGTCTGTGAGGTCTACGAGGTAGGGTACAAGATCGCCCTCCACCTCGTTCGGGTTCACGAAGTGGGTCATGCCGAACTTCTCGGCCATCTCCTTGCGGTTCGGGTTGATATCTACGCCGACGATCTTATCTGCTCCAACCATCTTTGCGCCCTGCAGGACGTTCAGGCCGATACCCCCGAGGCCGAAGACGACGACGTTGGAGCCCGGCTCCACGTCCGCGGTGTTGATCACGGCCCCGATGCCCGTCGTGACGCCGCAGCCGATGTAGCAAACCTTCTCGAACGGGGCGTCCTCGCGGATCTTCGCCACGGCGATCTCTGGCAGGACGGCGTGGTTCGCGAAAGTTGAAGTGCCCATGTAGTGATAGAGCGGTTCGCCGTTCAGCGACAGACGGCTCGTGCCGTCGGGCATGAGACCCTGCCCCTGAGTCGAGCGGATTGCGGTGCAAAGGTTAGTCTTGCGGCTCAGACAGGACTTGCACTGACGGCACTCGGGGGTGTACAGCGGGATGATATGGTCGCCCACGGAAACGCTCGTCACCCCCGACCCCACTTCGACCACGACCCCCGCGCCCTCGTGCCCCAAGACCGACGGGAAGAGCCCCTCGGGGTCCGACCCGCTCCTGGTGTACTCGTCTGTGTGGCACACGCCGGTCGACTTCATCTCCACGAGCACTTCGCCGGCCTTCGGCTCCTCGAGCTGGATCGTCTCCACCTTCAGGGGCTCATCGGCCCCGAACGCCACCGCCGCCTTAATGTCCAACCCGTTGCCCCTAACTGTCGCTTTTACGAGCAATTCAGATTGGCGTATGTTTGCATGGTTGGGGCATCCGGGCAAGGGTCTTCGCGGCTCGTAGCATAGGGAGGAGGGCGAAGAGACCGATAGCGGCGAGGACGGACGTCTTCGACTACATCGAGGCTTCTACAATCCCACCAGGAGGCACTCTTCGATCGGCTACATGAGTCCGCCTGACTACGAGCGAGCCAAGTTCGTGGAGGAGGTGACAGTAGCCTAAAGCGAAAAAGTGTCCATCAACGTTGTAATTCCACTAACACCCATTCCACCGCAGACCTCCTCGTAAACGCGCTACCTATGCGGTCCCGGGAGAAACTAGAGGCCGAGCGGGGCGAGGGGTTCCTTAGGAGTAGAGGCAACGGGGCCCACTCATCCTCGAGGCGCTTGGAGAAGGAGGTTGCGCCGGTCTGATCCCCAAAGACGGTAACGTCCACGGAGGTGAATGTGCCCGGTATGGCTCTCCACCGCGTAAATAAGCACCAGTAACTCTCAATAACTCCCCTATATCGTGCGTTCGCCCGATAGTCTGTGGGAGTAACCAGCCTGTAGGTTCTCTTCAATGTGAACTGAGTTTGATGCTGTAGGGCTCGTTTATGAGATCCATGTTTCCATCCCTGCTACTATTGATCGGGTATCTATGATGGACAATTCTAGAGAAAATCGGAACCCTGACGCCGCTCTCGACCGGACGGGCGCGGTGGAGAGAGACCTGAAACCCGCTGTCGGCAATGACACGCAAGAGGTTCTGGAGCTAAGGGCGAGCGAGCTTTTGCATAAATGGCTACGAGGTCAAACTCTGCGAACTGGGCTTTTGAGAAGAAGGAATGCGTACAGCATTTAGAGAGAACAAAGGCTGCTAAGCTGATACGCGCCAAAGGATAGGAGGTTCTGATGGAAGCCAGTAGAGAAGGCGGACGAGGATATCCAGCATACCGCACGCTCTGGATATGGCTTCTACTAGGGTGGATAGTAAGCTACGCTGACCGCACGATCACCGGGCCAGTTGTGAGCTACATGATCGAAAACGACCTTGCCTTCGTGCAAGGGGTGGAGAGCCCGTTCGCCCTCGGAGGATTGATCGGCAGCATGTTCTTTGCAGGTTACATGCTGACGCAGTTTCCGGGCGGGTACCTGGGTGACAGGTATGGCCACCGCACTATCATTGTGATCAGTATTGTTTGGGCCGGGGTAGCAACCCTTGTCAGCGGCCTCATGACGGCTCTGATCGGCTTCGTGGCACTGCGCGTGATAACTGGGCTTGGGGAGGGAACATTTTACTCTAACGATCGCAGCGTGATCACGAAGCAGACCCCCTTTGAGAAACGCAGCCTGGGTATGGGCATGGTCATAACCGGGTTGGCCATCGGGCTCACGCTCGCACTCGTGTTCACGGTGCCATTGATTAACTTAGGCAGTTCCGTGTTCGGCGCGGAGGAAGCGTGGCGGACGCCGTTCTTCGTGTTGGGAGTCATTACGGTCGTTGTCGGTTTCGGTATGCACAGGTTTTTCAGGAGCCAGCGTGGGGGAATATGAGTTCAGGTCTGCCTACGGTTCCTCGCTCAAGGGATTGTCCGGGTACACGGTGGTCCTACTTGCAGCCGTTATGGTTGTCTACCTGCTTACCCTCTGGGCAGGTTTGCCCGAGTGGGTGACCGCAAGCCTCGTAACCGTCCTGGCGCTTGTGCTGATCGGATTCATCTTTGGCAACAAGGGCGGAGAGGTGTCGCCGATTCTGTATAACAGGGATTTGATGCTGATCTACATCTCGTTCATAGCGGTTCTTTGGCATCTTTGGTTCTTCGGCTTCTGGGCAGTGTCCATCACATCCCAGGCGGCAGGCGGAGCTACCCTTTTGCAGGGGGCCCTGACGGCCGCTTTCTTCGGAGTAGCCGGCATACTCGGCTTTCCAGCCGGAGGCTGGCTAGCCGACTACGCCAAGGAAAAGGGCTGGGGACGCAAGACTATGCTCGCTTCTTTCATGCTGATCCTGGGGCTCTTGACCGTCGGTTTCGGCTTCTACATCATGAACGGAGGAGAATCCCTGTTCGTGATGGGCGCCATCTTATTCGTCTCGAGCCTCTTCTTCTTCGCCCTGCAGCCGATGTCCCATGCGCTCGCGGCGGATCTAACGCTCCCCGCCTATTTAGGCGCGATGTTCGGCATGATGAACTTGATCGGCGAGATCGGCGCGGTACTCTCCCCGGCCATTAGCGGTGTTCTGCGAGGTGCGACGGGGACCTGGACAGCGGCCGTGATGTTGGACGGAGTTATCGTCCTAGCGGGCTTCGTACTCATATTGTTCGTCAGGGAGACGAGGGTAGCCGAGGCGGAGAAGAGTCCCTCCGAAGGAGTGGAAGCACCTGGGTTAGAGACCAGCACGTGATCGAGAAGCCAACGATCGGTGTCCGGGGCACGCTCGCGGGCCCGCCCGTTGGAGTAGCAGCCGCCCAAACACTCCATAGGCTGGGACACGCATGGGATTCCCGCTCTGCTGAGCCCGTCCGAAAGTCGCTTTGGCACCTGAGGAAGCGATCACTCTGTCGGTGGATGGCTCATATCCATTCCCGCCGAGTTCTTGCCGAAGGAGATAATCGGATGAGGTCTTTTACTTACGAGGGGTTGCCCGCTAGGCTGCCAAATAGCTAGAATCATTGATGTCTTGACCGACGAGTAGGGAGGTATCCACCTTGACCCGTACCACGCCACCGTTTCGCGCGGACCACGTCGGCAGCCTCTTGCGTCCGCCGGAGCTGCTCAGGGCCCGCGAGGACTTCACCGCCGGCAAGCTCCCGGCCGAGGAGCTGCGCGGAATCGAGGACGAAGCGATACGCGAGGTCGTGCGAATGCAGGAGGAGGTGGGCCTCCAGTCCGCCACCGACGGCGAGTTCCGCCGCGCCTCCTGGCACATGGACTTCATCTATCAGCTCGGCGGGATCGAGAAGGCCCAGGACGACATGAAGGTCGAGTTCCGCAACGATGAGGGCTCGATCGAGTTCACGCCAGCTGCGCTGCGCGTTCAGGACCGCGTCGGGCTGCAAGAGCCGATCTTCGCCGAAGACTTCCGGTTTCTAGCCGAGCAGGTGACGACCGGTACCACGCCGAAGCTCACCATCCCGTCACCGAGCATGGTCCACTACCGCGGCGGACGCGCAGCTATCGACGAGTCGATCTATCCCGACCTTGAAGGATTCTGGGAAGACCTAGCCGAAGCTTACGCCGGGGAGGTCCGGGCTCTAGGCTCTTTAGGCTGCACCTACCTGCAGTTCGACGACACCAGCCTCGCCTACCTCAACGACCCCCGCCAGCGCGAGCGGGTCGCAAACGAACTTGGCGGGGACGCCGAGCACCAGCACGAGACCTACATCCGCACCATCAACCGGGCGCTCGCAGACAAGCCGGAGGGCATGTCGGTTACCACCCACATGTGCCGCGGCAACTACCGCTCCTCCTGGGCGGCCGAGGGCGGCTACGACTTCGTAGCCGAGGCCCTCTTCGGTGAGTTGGAGGTCGACGGTTTCTTCCTCGAGTACGACGATGCACGCTCCGGCGGTTTCGAGCCTTTGCGCTTCGTGCCCCGCAACAAGATGGTCGTACTCGGCCTCGTCACGAGCAAGCGGGGCGAGCTAGAGGCCAAGGACCAGCTCAAGCGGCGCATCGAAGAGGCGAGCCGCTTCGTGGAGATAGACCAGCTCTGCCTCTCGCCCCAGTGCGGGTTCTCCTCCACGTTCGAGGGTAACGACCTTACCCGCGAGCAGCAGTTCGACAAACTCCGCCTCATCGTCGAGACCGCCCAAGAGGTCTGGGGTTGACGCCGTCCCTCGGTTTCGGATTCCAAAATTGGCAAGCTGCGATGATGGAGATGACCAAATAAGAGGGTAAACTAGCATCAGGAGGAGCTGTATGCTACGCGGAGCATTCATACAACGTCTGCCATAAATATTGATCCATTGGGGGATGCAAAATATTAGGCAACACAGCTGGTAGGAGCACATTCACACCATCCGTAGGACAAGGCCATAGAGCCCTACCATAGTCTATCGGTCCAATAATTATGAATGCCGCTGTAGTACTAACAAGCACCCGGTAGCCAATACCGGAGTATCGGGCGGGGCGGCTACGGTTATCCCGGGGGCACGAAGAGCCGCCCCGCTAGGCCACAACCCCCAGCCGGGTGCTACCGTCCTTCCCGAGCGTAGCACGGAAGGCTACGGCCTCCGTTGTTGTTCTAGATGAGTGTTGCGTAGTTTACGAGTAGAAAGCGAGTCATCCGACCCGAACTGGGACACGAGCCCTGTCACACGGGGGCAGCGAGGTTGGCAAAAGCTGGCGGGAGTCTTCCGCGCACCGGTGACGATGTGACGCCCTCCTACGCGAAGGTCCGGCTGAGGTGCGCAAGGCCCGCCTCCAAGTAACGGCCTGCGCCGGGGGTGCTCAGGCCGTACGCGACGTCCTCGATAAGGGAGCAGCGGGCGTAGAAGACGGCCCGCTCGCGGTCAGCGTCGTCGAAGCAGCCCTCGTAGTGGGCCAGCGTCAGCTCGAAGACCTCAGGGCCGAGGTCCCGGTAGATCAGCGCGAGGTCGTAGGCGGTATCGGCGATGGCCGCGTCGGTCCAGTCGATAATGCCCGTGACCGTGTTTGCCCCGACGTCCACCAGCACGTGCTCTGCTCCGAAGTCATTGTGGCAGAACGCCACGACTCGCTTTTCCGCCGGCGGGGTGCGGTCGAGGAAGTCCTCGACCAGATGGCGAGCCGCCGAGGGTAACTGCTCCGCGATCTCCCGGTAGTCTCGCTCGGCCTCCTGCCGCCACGTCGTCAGCGGATCGATGTCCCTCCCCACCAGCTTCTCCATTTCCTGCACGGGAGCCCGGTGCAGGCGGCCCAAGAATTTGCCCAGGTCGGGCGCAAGCCGCGCGGGCTCGGCCACCGCATGATCGACCAGGGAAACGCCGGGGAGCTTGAAGTACGCGAGGACGCCCGCCTCGACGTCGGCGAAGATCGGCTCTGGGACCGGCAGCGGGGACAACTCGTTCACTGCGGCCAGCAGATCCGCCTCACGCCGGGTCGACTCGCTTCGGCGGTCGGGGTCGGCCTCCTTGCTTGCCCGAACGATCAGCTCGCCGTTGACTTCGTAGGCGGCGTTGTCCAACCCCTCACCCAACTTAGCCACAGATCGGACCTTATAGCCGGGCAGGTGCCGGGCCAGCAATGCGTGGATCTGGTCGATCACACCTCCACCTCCTCGTGGAACATCGACGAATAGGTTGGACCAAGACGTCTATGTTACGATCCCCAGCCGGGTGCTACCGTCTGGCCTCAGAGTAGCCCGGAAGGCCAGGCTAGGCGTTGTCTTAGTTTGCGCGGGCCTCCTGCCACGCTGTCGCGACGAGTCCCGGCCGAGTCTTTCCTCGCATCAGCCGTCCCGATGGCGGAGTCCCCACTGACAGCGGCACTCATAAGCATTGAGCCTCGGTTTCGTAGCCACAGTAGCCAAATCAGACCCTCGCGTCTTACGGCGTGACGGCCCTAAGCGCCTCGACTGTGGCCTCCAAAACCTCAGGTGGGCGAACCAGATCGGGGCCGCAGCGATCGCAAGCACACTTCCTCCAGCCAACCGAAGGATGCCAGGGGACAGAGGGTACTCGTGGAACTCGCTGTAGGTGGCAATCCCGAGTACCGACCGTCCAACCACGTTGCAACTACGTCCCAGAGGAAGTCTTTATCTGTAGCTGTCAGGGGAGAGAACGTGCGGACCTCCCCGACAGAAGAGAAGGGTGGAAGTCCCACCGAAGGTAGGCTCCCGATCCTACCTCGGTAGGTGCAGTGAGCACATAGGCAAAATGTACTATATAAGCACCGCTCTGGGCGGGTTACAGTACCGCGTAGATCATTCAGACCGGGCTGGCACCTATTACCCCCCTCCTAAAAGCCCAGCCCGGCTCTTCTTTTCGAAGGTTTGCTGGCAGGTTCGTCGCTACACTTGGCGACGAGAGGATCGGAGCCCCGAAAACCTCCGGGGAACCTGCCGGCCTGCTCGGTAGCGCGCGTTTAGAGCCAGGTGAGGACGGCGAGAACGGCCGCCACTACCAGAAGCGTGACACCAAGCAAGATGAGGATTAGATCTATTCTCACAGCCCCCGAGTATAGTTGTTAGGCACAAGAGGTTGCCAGTGCCATCAAGAAGCGAAGGGTCGGAGCCTCGGTTAGGACCCCGGCCCGGTTGATAGATGGTCAGTACTTCGCTATGACCCACACCGCGTGAATGATGCCTGGGATAAAGCCGAGGATCGTCAAAAGGATGTTGATCCAAAAGTGCTTACCAATCCCCACCTGCAGAAACACTCCTAGCGGTGGGAGAAGAATTGCGGCTATGATACGTAGTAGATCCATGGAAAACCTCCCTATGTCGAAATTTCGACGAAACCTTGAGCATGAAAAGGCCAAGGTGTCCCCAGAGGTGTGCGTTCCCTGGGGGTCCTAGCGATGCCGGCCTCGCCTACGCTCCTTGATCTTGCGCCACACTATCGGGGCGGCCATGACGATCAAACGCCTTAGCCAGCGTTTCATGTCTGCTCCTCTGCTGGGGTACCTACTCTTCTTATTACGCTGAACCCCTCCGAAGGTTGCGGTAAGCCCTACATACGTGGATCGGGCCGGAAGAATCCCGGCCCTTTTACTTCCAAAGTGTCTAGCGCCGATCGAGCGGTGCTTCCAGTCGCACGCGATGATCGCGCGCGTAGGTGTAAGCGGTGTAGGCCGAGATGAGGTGGAAGATCCAGCCGAGCGTACCACCCGAGCCGAGCCACAAGCCCGGCGTGAGGATCAGCCACAGGATGCCAGCCAGGATGCGCCCGTTGTAGAACTGCCCGACTCCGGGGATAAGTAGGCTCAGGACTGCCGCAAGTCCAGGATCTCGCATAGTTACGCCTTACCTCCTCTGTTCACGTTGTGCGCTCTCGTCTCTCAACTATATGTACGCACCCGGTGACCGAAGGTTGCACCCGGGCGGTACGAGCGAGTAGGGTTAGGCCCCCGGAAGAGCGGTGACTACATAAGGCACGCTGTCGATTGTACGGCTCAACTCGGTTACAAAAGAGCCGGAGCTTTGAAGGACTCTGGCCCGGATCTAACTACGCCTGGTTGCCCTCCCGGCCGCCCTTACATTTTCCCGGTAGTAGGAGAACATGGAATCGAGAAAACCTACGTAGGCGTTCACCGACTCCTGGGCCAGCAACCGGGAGGCCTCCTGGCTCTTGAGGACTTGCTCGGCCAGTTCCCGCGAAGCGACCCTGTTGCTCTCAGCCTGGTCCCTGAGGTTGCTGGCTACGCTTTCGAAGAAGCTCCGGGTTAGCTGCGCCTGGCGCTCCTGAGTCTCCCCGGAAACGCTTGTCAACGCCCTGTGAGACTCCACGATAGCTTCGGCCATCTTCCGGGCTGCCTCGTGCCACGCTGCGTAGCGCCTCTCGTAATACTGCTGACGCGCCTCTTTGCCGTCGATTCGCGCGAGGTAATCCTCCAGCCACGAGTAACTCACCGTCTGCCTCCTTTCCCGTAGGCGCGCATGATATCGTCGTTGCTAATTATAGTATCTTCCCGTTTGATCCGGTACCAAACCCACCCTCGTGTTGAGGGTATCGTGCCGGACGAGGAAAAGGCCGGGAGGCGTTCTGTGGTGAAGGTTTACTGGTCCAGGTGCGTGCAGCTTGTCGCCACGTCTTTACCTCCTTTTGGCTATGCCGGGGACGATGCGCTGGGGGCCTGTCCGGGCTGCGCTATCTCCTCCGGCCTCGCGGTCTCTCCCTTACCCTCGATCAGGACCGCAGCCGCCACGGCGCTTGCTATTGCCAGCCCCGCCGCGATGAACATCGCCAACCTGAACGCCGATACGAAAGCCTCATCCACGGCCCGCTCCACGGCCGCCGCCGTCTCGCCGTCTATCCCCTCCGGCACCTCGGCCCCGCCGAGGTCCACCTTCTCGGTCTCGACAATCGCCTGCTGCTCGGAGGTAAGGTTCAGGTTCTTTATCCTGTCGTCCAGGCTGCTGCTGAAGACAGCGAAGACGAAGATGCCCAGAACCGCTATCGAGAGCAGGCTCGCCGTGCGCGAGACCGCGTTGTTCACGCCCGAGGCGAGCCCCGAGTGCCGCCCCTCGACCGCGTTCAGAGCGGTCGTGGTGAGGGGGGCTATGACCAGGCTCATTCCGAGCCCCTGCACCGCGACCGCCGGGAAGAACGTTGTCCAGTAGGAGCCTTGGGTCCCCGGCAGGGCGAAGAGGATGAAGCCCACGGCGGCTATGGAGGGGCCTATCATCAGGGGTAGCTTCGCTCCGTAGCGGGTCACCAGCCCCCCGGCCCAGCGCGACATGAGGAAGGTGATGACGATGAACGGCAGGAAAGCCGCCCCGGCGGCGGTCGCCGAGTAGTCATGGACCTGTATCAAGAGGAACGGCAGGAAGTACAACGAGCCGCCCAGCCCCGCGTAAAGCAGCAGTGTCAGCAGGTTCGCCCCGCTGAAGTTCCGGGAGTTGAAGAGACTCAAGGGCATCATCGGCTCGTGGCTACGCCGCTCGACGAGGACGAACGTCACGAGCGCGGCCGCCCCGAGTACGAGGGAGATCAAGACTAGCAGGTCGCCGAAGCCCCGGCTGGACGACTCGATCAGGCCGTAGACGATTCCCCCGAGTCCCAGAGTAGCGAGCAACGCTCCCGGCAGGTCCAGCCTCCTCGCGTCCGGGTCGCGGCTCTCGGGGACGTGGCGGGTCACGATGTAGAGCACTACTATCGCTAGCGGCACGTTTATCAGGAACGCCGCCCGCCACGAGACGTTCTCGACTAGGTAGCCGCCGAGTATCGGGCCGAGGGCCGCGGTGATCCCCGAGAAACCCGACCACGTGCCTATCGCCTTGCCGCGCCGCTCTCCCTCGAACGAGGCGCTGATGATCGACAGCGAGCCAGGCACCAGGAGCGCCCCCCCGATGCCCTGTAAGGCACGCGCGGCGATGAGCTGTCCCGGGCTCATGGCGATGCCGCACGCTATGCTGGCGAGGGCGAAGAGCGCGATCCCTAGAGAGTAGACGCGCCTGCGGCCGTAGTGATCTCCCAAGGAGCCGCCGACCAGGATAAGGGAGGCGAGCAACAGCGCGTAAGACTCGACGATCCACTGGGCGTCTACGGCGGTGGCGCCCAGATCCTGCTGCAAGGCCGGCAGCGCCACGTTTGTCACGGTGCCGTCTATAAAAGCCATACCGGAGCCGATGATGGTGGCGGCTAGGACCCAGGGCCCTGAGGATGGCGAGCAGGGGGCTTCGGACTTGCCGGACCGGATTACCCCTTCGTCACACGGAGGTCTGCCGAGGTTCGCCATCTGCTATCTCCTCTCCGGCGGCTCTCTCCAGAACTCTAAACCAAAACGGTTGTCTCAGAAAGACGAGCCCGGTCCACGCAGGAACTCCGCCTCCTCGGGGCTCGTGGCCCGTCCCAGAATCTCGTTGCGGTGCGGGAACCGCCCGAAGCGCTGTATTATCTCTCTGTGCCGCACCGCGTAGCCGAGCAGGTCCTCCGACCCCATCTCCGCGGTGAGCCCTCGAAAGAGCTCTACCGAACGTTGCTGGTCTTCCAACTCCTCGCTGTGCTCGAAGGGCAGGTACACGAACAGACGCTGAAAGGGCGGAAGTTCCCGGTCGTAAGCATGTTCGACGGCGTGCCGGGCCGCTGCTCGCGCCTCTTCGTCCGTAGCGTACGTCTTCGGGTCCCCGCGGAACATGTTGCGGGGGAACTGGTCCAACACGATGATGAGGGCCAGACAACTCCGCGCCTCGTCCTTCCAACTCTCCAGCCTCCCTGCGGCGGCCTCCTCGTAGACGTCCTCGAAGCGGTCCCGGACCTCGCGGTCGAACTCGGGGTCCCTGGTGAACCAGACCTCCTGGAACTCCCCGTAACCGTCCTCGTCTTCGCGTCCGAACCAGAACTCGAGGACCTCCTCCGGCTTCTCGCTCATTCGGTACGGCTCACGACCGTCACGTCTTCAGCCTGGCGGACCGTAGAGGGGAGGCCTTCGAGGTACGAGCTGTAGCGGCCGAGCATCCACAGCTCGGGCATTATCTCAGAGACCAGTTCCCCGTCGTCAAAGACCCGCACCATCGAGCTCTCCGAGACTGCGACCGCGACGGCGTTCGTCCGATAGGAGACAGAGGCGGCGGCCATATGCCGGCTGCCAAGCCCTAGAGGCACGTCGAGGTTGTCGGAGACCGTGTCTATGTAGCGGGCCGCTGAGAGGACCACGCCCCCGTCCGAGACCAGGAACGCCCCGTCGAGCTGGGCCAGCTCCTTGAGGGTCTCGCGTACGTTGGAGTCGTTGATATGCTTGGCCTCGTCGGGGTGGCCGTGGAGCGGGTCGAGGATCAGGGGGCGGGAGGCCTTCAATACCGCTTCCGAGTCGCCGACGACGAAGAGCGTGCCGATCTTGCGCCCCTCGCGGCCCTCCCGTGCGATCTCGACCGCCAGCGTTACCGTCTGCTTCAGGACGCGCGTGTCTATACCGCGCCGCTCGCTGCAGATTTCCTTGAAAAGATCCTTCCTCAAGTCCAAGCGTTATCCTCCATTCGGGATGTCGTTGCTCTGTTCTCTTCGTGGTCCATCTACCGGCAACCGCACCTTGAAGATCGTCTCCCCGGGTTTTGAGTCTACCCGGATCTCACCTCCGTGCGCCGAGATTATTCGCCGGACGATGTCCAGCCCCAGGCCGGTCCCCTCGCCAACACCCTTTGTGGTGAAAAAAGGCTCGAAGATTCTGCCCTTCGCCTCCCGCGGGATGCCCGGCCCGTCGTCTGTGATCTCCACGAGCACGTATCCGTCTTCGCCCGAGGTCTTCACCTTTAGATTCCCGTGCCCGCCCATCGCGTCCACGGCGTTATCCACGATGTTCGTCCACACCTGGTTCAGCTCCCCACCGTGGGCGCAGATACGCTGCAGCCCCTCGGCGTACTCCCTCTCGACCTCGACCCCCTTCTTGAGCTTGTGGGCGAGGATGGTGAGCGTGCTCTCAAGCCCCTCACGCACGTCCACCTCACGCATGACCGTCTTGTCCATGTGTGAGTACTCCTTCATAGCCCGCACCAGCTCCGAAATTCGCCCCGTGCTCTGCCCAATCTCACCGGCGAGCGCCGCCAGAGACAGCGTCGCCCCGAGCCACTCCAGAGCGCCGACGAGCGCTTCGTCGTGCAAGCCGTCCGGGCCGTCAGCCAACTGATCCAAGCTCTCGGCGTCTAGACCGGCTGAGACGAGCGTTGGGGCCAGCTCGAAGACGTCCTCTACGCCGTGGTCCTCCAGCCATTCGGCGAGCTCGTCCTCCCTATCACTTCGTTCGAGCGTGTCGAGGAAGACGGGGCGTGCGGAGCCGACAGTTATTTCGTCCCCCAGGGAGGCGAGTTGCTCCTTCTGGGCGGGGGTGAAGCGCTCGTCGTGGTTGAGGGCCGCTTTTTGGGCCTTGAGGGTCTCTTCACGTAGGGTGACGGCGGCGCGGCGAGCGGCGGCGGCGGGGTTGTTCAGCTCGTGGGCGAGGCCGGCGGAGAGCTTGCCCAGAGCGACCATCTTCTCCTGCTGGCGCAGCCAGGCCTGAGATTGGCGCATGCGCCGGGCGAGGGTGGAGATGAAGATATCGGCTATCTCCGATTTATCGCTGAAGATTCTTTGGAAGGACTCGGCCGTAATCTCCAGGATACGGCTCGGGAGCGTGGCCTGCGCCCGGTGGCGCGAGCCCTTGCCGGTCAGGATCTCCAGCCCCCCGGTGAACTCGCCGGGCGGATGGACCGCGAGCGTGTCGCCCTCGCCGGTCAGGGAGATCCGGACATTCCCCTTCAGCACTACGTAGAAGCTATTGACGGACTCCTTCTCGGTGAAGAGATACTCGCCTTCCTCGTAGCGTCGCTCGTTCCCGTAAGGGCGAAGCAACTCTAGCTGCTCGTCCGTGAACTTAGGGAAGATAGCGGTATCACCCGGCTGGTGCATCATCGGGATACCCCCCGGGTAGCTCCCTGCCCGATGTTGGCGCCCGCTACTGCCCCTCCGGGCGCGAGTGGGAGCCGTACCTGAAAGCGGGTGTCGCCGGGCTCGGAAACGACCCTGATGTCCCCGCCGTGCCGCCCGACGACGATGCGGTAGCTTACGTCGAGCCCGAGGCCGACTCCCGCACCGACCCCCTTGGTGGTGTAGAAAGGCTCGAAGACCCGCGCCTGCAACTCCTCGGGGACGCCGGGTCCATCGTCGGCCACTTCCACCAGCACCCCGTCTCCCTCGCACGAGGTCCGCAGCCGGATGCGGCCGTTGCCGGCTACCGCGTCCATAGCATTGGCAATTAGGTTCGTCCAGACCTGATTTAGCTCGCCGCTGTAGGCGGTGATGCGCGGGAGGTCCGGGTCATACTCGCGCTCCACCTCTATATTCGTCCCGAGCTTGTAACCGAGGATAGCGAGGGTCTGCTCGATACCCTCGTTCACGTCCACCTCTACGAGCGGCGCCCGGTCCATGTTCGAGTATGACTTTGTCGCTTCGACCAGCGCCGAGATGCGCCCCACGCCCGCCTCGGCCTCCCCGAGTAGGCTCGTGGTCGCAACCGCCGCCCCGAAGTATTCCAGTACGCTTCCAAGAGCATCGTCCGGCACTGCCACCTCTACCTCTCCGAGCCAACCCGTATCAAGCCCCGCGCCTACGAAGATGGGGGAGAGATCCAGGTTGTTTTCGAGACCACGGTCTTCGAGCCAGCCGGCGATCTCATCTTCCAGGTCTCCGCGCTCTAGTGGGTCGAGGGAGGGAGGCGTGGCGGCGCGGGCTACTGCTTCTTTTTCGAGGGCGGCCAGTGCTTCGAGATGAGCGGCGGAGAGCGCCTGTCCCAGCTCCATCGCAAGCCTCTTCGCCGTCCCGGCGCTCTCGCGCAGTTCGCGGAGGGCACGGCGGCTGGCGGCGGCGGGGTTATTCAACTCGTGGGCGAGGCCGGCGGCGAGGGTGCCAAGAGAGTTCAGCTTCTCGCGTTGAGCAGCGATGGATTGGAGGATCTGGACACGCTGAGCCATCGTCTCGAGGGTCTTCTGGCTGAAGGACGGGTGGGTCGTAAGCATGTGCCGGAAGATCTCGTCGGGGAGCAGGAAGAGCCGGCAGTCGGTAAGCGCCCGGCCCGTCGCCAGGAACGGCGTTCCCGCGAGGAGCGGTACCTCGGCGAAGAACATGCCGGGCGTGTAGACGTTTATAACGACCTCGCCGCCGTCGGCCTTCTTGGTGATCCTGAGTTCCCCTTCGAGGATGACGTACAGGTGCTCGACGGGCTCGCCCTCCCGCCCATTTACCTCACCCGCCCGGACGAGCTTCTCCGAGCCCCGCTCCGCGACCCATCTCAACTCATCATCGGTGAACCCCTCGAAGAGCGGTGCCCGGCGCAGGGCGTCGATCACGGTTGTGCTCT
>CADCVG010000025.1 GCA_902806075.1 uncultured Rubrobacteraceae bacterium | reverse complement strand
GGGATGGTCAACACGGCCCCCACCAACGTTCCGACCGTGCCCATCACGATAAACTGGGCCCGGGTTACCGGATCTTTTTGTAGCTCTGCCAAGCTCGGGTACTCCTTCTAGGGTTCCGGTGTTTCGAAGGCATTTCCTGGCTGAAGCTCGTCCGGGGTCACGGGTGTCTCACTCTCCACCTGATACTCGGGCTGGCCGTATATAGTGTAGGGTGCCCGCGAGTTGGATTTCATCCAGCCCATGCTCAACGTCACGACGGCGGCCAGCACGCCCAAGGACAGAAGGACAGTGCGGTAGCTACCGCCCGGGCTCCCGTAGCTGAACTGTCTCCGGCCCCGGACGTAGGCGAAGAGAGCCCCCAGGGTAGCGAGGACCATGATCAGGATCATGATGTAGCGCATGTACAGAAAAGGCCAGTCCGCAATCGGCGAGATCGAGTACAGCCCCGCCAGGGCCGCTACCAGCCCGAAGAACTGTATCGGGCGTCGTCCGGCGCGCTCCGGATGCCGCCCTGCCCCCACGTACATCGCCACGTTCGAGAGCACGAACAGCACCACGACCATCAACAGGTTGATATACAGAAGGTTCGAGGTCAGGGTCTCTCCCCCGTTGCCCACGAGCCGCTCGTAGGGGCCGGAGGCACCCGAGACCGTAAGATCCCTCGCGCCGTAGTCAAGCCTCGACATGACGTAGACCGTCGCGAAGCCACCCAACGGCTGGAGCAGCAGGAAGACCGTTCCCCAGATCACGCCCAGCGAGCCGGCCCAGTCGTAGAAGGCCTTGTCCTCGACGCTCTTGGCCCTACTATAGCGGAAGGCCGCCCAGGCTGCGACGGCGTAGGCCGGCCAGGAGAGGTTGCCGAAGGTCCGGTGGATGATCTGCGTCAACCACATCGGGCTGATAATGCTATCGAGCGCCGCGCCGATACTGCTTACCTCGGCCCCGCTTGGGAGGGCCTCGCCGGCCCCGCCGCCCGTCACCATGAACGTGTCCATACCGGTCAGGATCACCATCCACACCCAGATAAAGAACCCGGCGGCCATCCCGGCCGCGATGTTCTTGGGTAGCGCCCTGTTCTTGGCGCTGTAGTAGTGGATGTAGAAGAGCCAGAGGGTGAGCACCATGGAGACCATGGCGAATACCGGGAAGAACCAGAAGAAGTGGGTAAAGAGCGCCGTCGTGACCCTGGGGTAGAAGCCCACGAGGACCACGAGGAACATGACCGCCCAGGTGGCGCCGACGCTGAAGGTCAGCACGTTGAAACGAGCTATCGCGTGAGCGAGGCGCTCGAATCGGGAGTTCCCCGTACGCACCGACCACAATTGCAGCAGCGGGGAGCCTATCGCGTACCCCACGAACAGCGTCGCGAAGAATATATGGATGAGCATCACTATACCCACGAGCCCTCTGGTCCCCAGGTAGGGGAACTCGATGCTCGGGAGCTCTAGTTCCTGGATCAAGTACAACAAGCTTATCGCCTGAGACTCCACCACGACCCCTTGCTAGGCCCTCTGAGCGTCCGTCACGCGTTCCTCGCTCTCCTCTTCCTCTCCCGCCCAACGCAGCGCGGCCCCACTCACGGGCTGGGGCTCCAGCCGACGTTTGAGCACGTGAAAATCCACTCCCTGTCTCCGCAGGGCCTCCCAGATCGGTCTGAGGACGCTCCTTTCGGTCATGCTGGCGAAGACGAGGACCTTGCCCTTCTCGAACTCCTCGTTCCAGAGCTCCGAGTCCTCCGCGGGTACCTCCATATCCATGAGGATCGGGTCCACCCCCACCCTGGTAAAAGACCCGGCGGCGAGGATCGTGGCCAGGGCGATAAAGAGCACGAAGACCAGCGTGCCGATGCCGGGGACGGTGAACGCGAAGATAAGCCCCGTAACGGCAAAGATCGCAGCGAACCCTATGGGAATCTCGAGACCCCGCAAGTCATCGGGAACGACGACGTACCGCGTCCCCTTCGGCAGGGGCTCCGGCTGGTCGGGATCCCCACGCTTCAAGACCACCGTAAGGTCATCACCGCTCACCCCGAAATTCCTCAGATCCGAAATGACCTGGTTGAGCTCGACATCGTCGTTCACGATCCCGATCACGGTGTACCCGGGCTCCGGTGCTGCATCCCGCGTCTCACTCAACGCCGCATCTCCGCCGGGAGAGCGCATACTAGCCACTTACCTGCGCTTTCGGCCACACTACGGCATGCTTCCTTCTCGATCCGAGGCTCCGCACACGTGCTTGGAGCAGGTTCCTCCAACCGCCGGCAGACTCGCAACCACGCTTCCCCTATTCGAATGGCCATGCCACCTCCATACAGGCTCTGGCTCTTTCTTCCCCTAAGCTGGGCAATAGTATAACGGCAAATGCGCTGTTTAGGAGCGAGCCAAAGGGCTCTACGGATGGGTAGCTGGATAAGGGCGGCGAAAGTAGTCTGGAAGGCAACATGCCAAAGCTCTGGAGTGCCGTCCAGAAGGATGCTTGAAACCAGAGTCAGGTAACCGAGGTAGATCCAACGGTCAGTAGGGTAAAGAAACCTCATGTAGACGCCCGTAACCTTGCCTTGGCCGAAGTTAGTGACCTCTACTATTGAGACACACGTCTGACGGGTAGAAGCAGAGACCTAAGAGGTGGTTCCGAAGTCGCCGCTGCTACAGAAAGGTGGGAGTTGCCTGGCACGCGGGCGGAGAACCGCCGGAGAAAGGTCGAGAGGGCAACCGGAAACGACGTCGAGGAGCATCGCGTTCGGCGGGATATGCCTCCTTCAAGGAACGGGTCGAGGTCCAGGTTCCCAGGAGAGCGGCGAGCTTACCCTCCAGTGTGACCTGTGCTCGCAACCCCAGCTATCCTTCTAGCTCTCGATGACGACCACGTATCCGGTCAGAGAACGCCGATCGAGGGGAAGGACCTTGCAGGCGCAGCTATATGTGGGCGTTATTGCTACCTTTGCCGCCGATTCACCTGGTGGCCAGCTTGCGACAGAGTCAGGATCGTTCGCTCTAGATCGGTCTCTTTGACCATCAGGTAGTCCGAGTCCTGGGTCGCGACTACGAACAGGGGGACATCCGCCTCCGCCAGCGGCGCGGCGATGGAAGCGATAGCGCCGGTCAGGTCGAACTCGAAAGGGCTCTCGACCTTCAAGCACCGCCATCCGGTTTCGCAGTCGGTCCCTTGCGGGATGTCTTCCTGCGAGCAAACGATGGATAGCTCGTCGGTCGTTCGGGTTACGGAGAACAGCTCCTCGGATTTTGCCCAGTCAGGTACGGTAGCGTTCTTGTCCAGCCTGCAGATTGCGAACGAGCCCGCGAGGAGAAATAGCGAACGTTCGAGGGCGGCCATGCAGCCATTATATAAGCTGCTCCTCGGGGTAGCACTGCCGCTTGTCGGTCCCGAAGGCCTGCCACCTGCGCCTATGATTGGCTTGCTACGGTTTGGTGGACTGATGGAGTACTTGGCTGCAGAGGTCTACACGAAGGAGAAGAGGCGCCGAGAACAACACCACCGTACCTACCGGAGTTGCGACGTGAGACAGATAGGGACCTGGTAGTTGCTGAGAGACTTTACCGACACCCACTACTCCCCTGAAGTAGGCACAAACCTTCTGCTACGAAGGCTCTAGCCAGAATAAGCGATTCGCATCGCCCTTCGCTCCTCTCCGGCGGCGCTTCCGAGGGCTTCTATGTCCTTGACGTAGACAACACGGCGCCTGAGTTCCGCAGCCCCCTTTTCCCGTAGCCTTCTGAAGGCCCTATCACGGAGACGCGATTCGCCCCGACCATGGTAGCCAGCTGCTCGTCGCTGTAGCGTGTAGAGATCTTGTAGCCATCGTTCGTTTAGACGCCCTCGCTCTCCACAAGTTGTAGGAGTAGGCTTGCCAGGTGATCGGGCATCTCCCTGAAGCTCGTGTCCTCCAGCCGGTTCTCCAACGCTCGCACCAGCTCGCTCAACCGTTCTCATAAGTCGCAAGTCCAGCCTGGGCTTGGTCAGGATCAGGTTCCCAAGGCTTCCCGGTCCAAAGAGATGAGAAGTGACGGCTCTGCAGCCTGCACATATGACTCCTCTACATAAACACCGGACGGACCTCCGCGCCTGTTCCTGAGGGCGTGATCGTCATATGGACTCGACTTTACGGTAGGCTGCATAGCGTATCGCGTCGGTTCTCCCGTTCTACGAAAGCCCTCTAAACTCTTACCGTCTCGTCTTCTCGGGACGATTCGCAAAAGTCGCACGCGCACACAACTCCTTTCATACCAACACCAAAGCATCAAAGAAAGTAGTGTAGGTTTTGCGCTACCAAGCCGTTTATCGTACGACCTCCCCGCTCTTTGCCACATGCTGGTAGGCGAAGAGCGCGACCAGCGAGAACAGCCGCAAGAGCACCGTAGCCGCCGTCCGGCGAATCGCAACTCCGAGCGCTGCCGCTGTGTCTCGAACCCCAGACGCCCTTCTACCTCTTGAAAGGTCACCTCTATTTGCCAGGGCCTAACGAATTAAGAGACTATCCGATCGGGCTTCCATCGAGATCGGTATAGAGGAGGGCCTGAGCATCGAAGATTTGTTTCAGTAGTAGAGCGGTTGGCCGCCGTACATAACGTCAGGATCTGTTATGCCGTTGCGCATCGCCAGATACTCAACCGAGGTTCCCAACTGAGGAGCCACCTGGGCCAGGGTTTCGCCCGGCTGCACCACGTAGGGTCCGAGGTCACCTCGGTCGATCGATAGTTCCAGGAGGTCAGCTTCCGCGTTGCGGCGGGTAGGATAACGGTCGCCAAAAGCCCTCAATTTTTGTGTCGCGCCGTCCCAATTACCCTGTGTCACGTCGCTCCAGAAAGCGGGCGCGCGCTGCTCGAGGTTGGGGCCGTACTGGTAAGCTACGTCGGCGATAACAGTCCGGGCCTCCAGGGGAAGTTCCGCGAACGAGCGACCGGGAGCCGCCAGGTCGTAGCGGGTCGCTACGCCGCCGATAATGTTCTGGGTAACCGCCCGATCCAAGGCGTGAGCTTCGTCTACGGTCAGGTACAGCGGAAGGTTGTTCAGGAGGTAGACGGCGTTATGCTGGGTCAGCCCGGCGTAAGGTATGAGTTTTTGCTTCAGTTCATTGGGGAGATCCAGGCTCTGGATACCCGCCACGCTCATCTGGCCTATGTCCACCCCCGTTCCAACGGTCACTCCGCTCATGCTCGCTCCAAGGTCAGGGACGTACCCGTCCAGACGGAAACCCTCTTGACGTCCTATGAAGGTGGGATCTATCAGGTACGGCTGTACGACGTAAGCTTCGTTGTTGACCCCTTGCTGGCTGGCAGTAACGAGCCCTGGATCCCGCGTTGCTACATTCGAGACTCCAGCCGCTCCACCGCTGACCCCGTTCTGAATGTTGACGTTGGTATCTGCTAGAGCGGCAACGTTGCTATCTCTTGAATAGCTTGGATAAGCCACCCCGTAGGTGATGTCAACCGCGTGGCCTACCTCCAAAGGAACATTGCCGGCGACGTTCGGGGCATTCCCCTGGCTGTTCACAGCGGGGCCGGTGAAGCCCTCCGGATAGCTCGGGTAGCCTGCACCATAGCCCTCGCCGCCCGGGTAGCTGACCTCCACGTAGTCCACGCCGACCCACGTCAGCCCCAGCTCCTGCGCAGCCCCCTGGGAGAGGCTCAAGTCGCGCTCGCCCGCAAAATCCCCCCGGTCGTTTACCGTCACGAGCACGGATTTCCACCCGTAACTCACCACCAGCTCCGTACCCAACGGCAGCGTCTCGTGGGAGGCTGAGAAACCGTATGCGTCGTACGGTTCGCCGCTCGCCGTCGGAAGCCCATAGAGGCCGGGGCCGTACCAGGAGGCCAACGCCTTCTCCGCCTTGGCGGGGTCGGCGCCGAGCGCCAGTAGCCCGCAGGTCAAGAGCACAATCCAAGACAGTTGCACGAGCCTGAACCTAAGCAACACCTATCCCCCCTCCATTTACGTTCACCTCTGATCGACCGTCAGGGTCGAAACCCAAATAAGTATTGAAACTCTCGGCCCGACGTTCAAGTACGTTCCGAGCCTTATCTCGTCGTGACCGTCCGATTAAATTAGACTCAGTCTTCTTACCGCAATGATTATCATGACAAGATGAAGATAACCTCGAAGAACCGTCGATCTAAGCGTCTAGTTTCACACTGAGAGAGCAAGCAAACTGCTGAAGAGATGGATGACCGTAGGAACAATTTTTTATAATCTCTCCGCAATAAGCAGGATTAGGCTCGATAAATACCTCGGTCCGCACAGATACACTCTCATAAGACACTTCTCGACGGCGTGGCGCTCTTGCTGGCACTACTATGGAAGCGAGCCAGAGCCTCGTCGCCGATCAGGCCCGGACGAGGCCAGACCTCGCCGAGCTGCAGCTTCTCCTCGCTCGCCAACGTGATCTCGACGCGGAGGAGAGCCCTCGGCACGAGCGGTTGGCGAGTGCACCTGGAAGCCTGTAGTGAGACCTGCTAGTCTTCAATCAACGTATAAACGAATATTAGGATGTAAGTATGAACAACGACCGCTGCGACCTGCTTTGTCTCGATGCCCCGTTGGCGGAGGGCATCCGCAAGAAGCTCCTCGATGGTGAGACCGCCTATGGTGCCGCCGAGAGGGCGAAAGCGCTTTCGGACCCGACGCGGCTGACGCTGGCCGCCGCTTTGCGGGAAGGCGGGGAGTTGTGCGTGTGCGATCTGGCCTGGATCTCGGAGCGTTCCCAGGGTCTCGTCTCGCACCACTTGAGGACGCTACGCTCCCACGGCCTCGTCCGCTCGCGAAGGGACGGCAAGCTCGTGATCTACGAGCTCACGCCTGCGGGACTCTCGCTTCTCTCCGCCGTGCTCGGCGAAAGCGTGCAGGTCGGCGCGTGAGCCACCCGAAGAAGATGCTCCCGGTCGTCGGGCAGGCTCCGGTCGCGCCGCACGACGCGCCAGCGGGCGAGGCCCCGGATCGTCGCGAGCCCGCAAACCCGGCTCCGGTGGACGGGGCGGAGCGGACGGTGGTTCGGGTCGAGGGGATGGACTGCGCGAGCTGCGCGGTGACCGTAGAGAAGCAGGTCACGGCTCTACCGGGGATGCGCAGAGCCGTGGTGAACTTCGCCTCCGGTCGTCTGGACGCCGAGCACGACCCCGGGCTCTCTCTGGAGGAGATAGAGAAGGCCGTCGAGAGCGCGGGCTACGGCGTGGGCCGGACCGAGAGGACGGAGAGGACACCCTTCTGGCGTACCCCGAGGGCGCTCCTGACCGCCGCCTCCGCACTACTGTTCCTCGTCGGCCTCGCGCTCGCGCTCGCCGGCGCGTCGGAGATCGTGCAGGTGGGGACCTACGCCGCCGCCATAGCGATCGGGGGCTTTCCGATCTTCCGGGCGGCGCTCGCGGGCCTCAAGGCAAGGCACCTGGACATGAACGTGCTCATGAGCGCGGCCACGATCGGCGCCGTGGGCATCGGGGAATGGGCGGAGGCGGCTTCGGTCGTGGTCCTCTTCGCCGCCGGCAACGCCTTGCAGGTCTACGCCATAGACAAGACACGCGGCGCCGTGCGAGCGCTGGTGCGGCTCGCCCCCGACGAAGTCCTCGTCAAGAGGGGCGCCTCGGAGGTCGTCGTGCCGGTGGAGGAGGTCGGCGTCGGGGAGACCGTGATCGTCAGGCCCGGGGAGCGGCTGGCGGTGGACGGCGAGGTCCTGGAGGGGACGTCGGCGGTGAATGAAGCCCCGGTCACGGGAGAGAGCGTGCCCGTGGAGAAGGGGCCGGGCGACGCGGTCTACTCCGGCACGCTCAACGGCTTGGGCGGGTTGCTCGTCAGGGCGACCAAGCGGGCCGGGGACTCGACGTTGCAGAAGATCGTTCGCCTGGTCGAGGAGGCTCAGGCTAAGAAGGCCCCCGCCGAGCAGTTCGTGGACCGCTTCTCGCGCGTCTACACGCCTATAGTGGTGACGGTAGCCCTCCTGCTCGCCGTCGTGCCTCCCGTACTCGGGGCCTCCTTCGGGGAGTGGTTCTATCGGGCGCTCGCCCTGCTCATCATCGCCTGCCCGTGCGCGCTGGTGATCTCCACGCCCGTCACGGTGGTCTCGGGGATCGGGGCAGCCTCCCGGCGCGGCATTCTGGTGAAGGGAGGCGCGGCGCTCGAAGCGGCGGGTAGACTCAAGGCGCTCGCTTTCGACAAGACCGGCACCCTCACCGAGGGACGTCCGGTGGTGTCCCGCGTGGTGGTGCTGGCGGGCAAGGACAAGGCCGAAGCGATGAGGCTCGCGGCGGCGCTCGAACGTCGTTCGGAGCACCCCTTGGCGCACGCAATCCTCGCCGCCGCCGAGGGCTACGGTACGGATGGGCTCCCGCCGGTCACGGGCTTCCGGTCAGTCGCAGGGCGGGGCGCCGAGGGTGAGATCGGGGGCCGGCGGTACGCGATCGGGAGCCCCAGGCTCTTCGCAGAGGCGGGCATCTCCCTCGACGGCGCGAAGGCGGCGCTCGAAGAGGTCGAGCGAGAAGGCGAGACGCCGGTCGTCCTGGGCGACAAGGACGGGCCTATAGCCATCTTCGGGCTCGCTGACGCCATACGCCCCGACGCCAGGGCCACCCTGGAATCGCTCCGCAGCGCCGGGGTGGAGGAGCTCGTAATGCTCACGGGAGACGCGGAGGCCCCGGCGAGGAGGACGGCGGAAGCCCTCAGCGTCGGCTACAGGGCACAGCTCCTCCCCGAGCAGAAGGTCGAGGCGATGCGCGAGCTCGTCGCAAGGCACGGCTCGGCGGGTATGGTGGGCGACGGCGTGAACGACGCGCCGGCGCTTGCTGCCTCTTCGGTGGGCTTCGCTATGGGGGCAGCGGGTACCGACGTGGCCCTGGAGACGGCCGACGTCGCGCTCATGCAAGACGATCTGCCGAAACTCGCCGAAGCCGTGAAGCTCTCGCGCGCCGCCGAGGGGATCATCAAACAGAACGTGGCGGTCTCGATCCTCATAAAGGGACTCTTCGTCCTTCTGGCACCCTTCGGGCTCGTGACGCTCTGGCTCGCGGTGCTAGCCGACATGGGTACGTCTATCGCCGTGACTCTCAACGGCCTCCGGCTCTTCCGTCGAGGGCGCGCTTAGAGAGGAGTCCCACGACGCCGGAGCTGCTCGTCACCGGCGTCCTGTTCGTCCTGGCGAGACTGCGCGACGTAGGAGGGGGCTACATGGCTTGGGGCTGGTTTCGTCGGGCAAGCCCCTTCTCTAAGCACTCCTCGGGGCCGTGATCCTCATCGTTTTTTGGGGTGGTCGGCCACCCTACAACCCATCGAAGCCTTCAGGCGCGTCCACGCTGCCTACGGTGGCGTCTTCATAGCCCTCGCGCTGGCTTGAAGCAGCCTCGTGGATTGCCCAGAACTTTAGACGACCCTCCCCAGGAGCGCCTGCGCTGCGAGTCCCACGGCTACGGTGGCGAACAAGGCGACGATCCAGACCGCCGCAACCGATCGCCTACTGGTCAGTGTCTCCTTGGGCACCTGATACATCGGGACGACGATACGTAAGTAGACGGCCAGAGAGAGGACGCTGTTGAGGATGGCGACGACGGCCAGCCAGGTGAAACCGGTCTCTATCGCGGCGCCGAAGAGGAGAAACTTGCCGACGAAGCCGGCCAGTGGCGGGACGCCCACTAGCGAGATCAGGAAGACTACCATCGCCGCCCCCGCCGCCGGCCGCGACCTTCCAAGTCCCGTAAACTCCCGCAGCTCCCTCCCGGCGAGCGCGACCACGGCGAACGCCCCGAGGTTCATCGCGGCGTAGGCGGCGGCGAAGACCACCAGTGCTGGCAGCGCGAGGTCGCCCCGCTCCACGGCGACGACGCCGAGCAGGAAGTAGCCTGATTGGGCGATGGAGGAGTAGGCGAGCAGCCGGACTACGTTCTCTTGCACGAGCGCCGCGAGGTTGCCGTAGGTCATCGAGAGCACGGCCAGGACCGCCACGACGAGCGGCCAACCGATGCCGACGGGCAGGTCGCGCACCACCTGCGCGAGCCCGAAGATCGCGCCGACCTTCGGCACGACCGAGAGGTAGGCTGCGATAGAGATGGGCGCCCCGTCGTAGGCGTCAGGGGCCCAGAAGTGGAAGGGAGCTACCGCGGCCTTGTACCCGAGGCCGACGAGCGCCGCGACGAGCCCCGCGGCCGCCGCGAGAGGCACGCCTTCAAGCGCGCCGAGGTCCGAGAGAAGCGTCGAGCCCGTGGCACCGTACCAGTAGGTGAACCCGAAGATCATGACGGCACTGGTAACGGACCCGAAGACGAGGAACTTCATCGCGCCTTCGGTCGCGCGGTCGTCACGCGGGTAGGCCGCGAGCGCGAAGGAGCCCAGGCTGCTGAGGAGAACGCCGAGGACGACGAACATGACGTCGCCGGCGCCCGCGAGCGCGATGGCCCCCAGGGTCGTGAAGGAGAGGAGGGCGTAGACGGTGCCCTCGCGGTCGGTGTCCTTGACCTCGTGGTAGGCGAGTATCGCGGAGAGCGCGGTCGCGGGTGCGAGGGTGAGGATGGACCAGAGGCTCAAGGCGTCGACGCGGTAGGTCTCCATAAACACGGTCGTCTCGGTACCGAGGAGCGGGATCGCGAGGGCGGTTGCGACGAGGAGCCCGATCACGGTAAACGGGAGCGCAACTTTCGGCAGCCGTAGCATCTCGAAGACGAGGGCGCCGACAGCGGTGAGCAGGACGGCAAGCTGCGGGGCGAGGAGTGCGAGGTCACGGGCCATCTGCATCTCCGTGCCTCCGCCGCCCATGCCCTCCATGCCCTGGAGCAGCGCGATCATGGCAGCAGCACCTCGGTGGTCGCGTGGATCACCTCGAGGAGCAGGAACGGTGCCACCCCGATCAGGACCGTCAGGAGGAGGAGCGGCGCCACGGCCAGAACCTCCCGTCCGCCCATGTCCTTCATCTCCTCCCGCTCCCCCTCTGGTTCACCGAGGAAGGCGATCTGTATCGCGCGCAGGTACAGCCCGGCGGTGACGGCTATACCGAGGACCACGACCATGGCCACCGGGTAGACGTAGAAGGTGCCGAGGAAGATCTGGAACTCCGCCGGGAAGTGCGCCAGCCCCGGCAGCCCGAGCGAGGCGAAGGCCACCAGGACGAAGGCCCACCCGAGTCCGGGCACGACCCGGAGCAGGCCGCCAAACTTGTCCATCTCGCGGGTGTGCGCCCGCTCCTGAAGCATCCCGACCAGGAAGAAGAGGGCGCCGGTGACGACCCCGTGACTCACCATCTGCAACACCGCCCCGTCGAGCGCCAGCGTGCGGGCCGATGGGTCGGTCGCCGCTGCGGCCACCGCCACCCCGAGGACGACGTAGCCCATATGGTTGACGCTGGTGTAGGCGACGAGACGCTTGAGGTCCGTCTGTCCCAGGGCTACAAAGGCCCCGTAGAGGGCGCTGAACACCCCGAGAGCGATCACCACCGGGGCCAGAGAGCGGAAGGCGTCGGGGGTCATCTGGAGGGCGAAGCGGACCAGGCCGTAGGTACCCATCTTCAGGAGAACGCCGGCCAGGATCACGCTGCCGGCGGTAGGCGCCTCGACGTGCGCCGCCGGGAGCCAGGTGTGGACCGGGAAGACCGGGATCTTGACGAAGAAGGTCACGAGCATGGCGACCAGGGTGAGGGTCGCTGCGAAGCCCGCGAGGGGCGGGTTGGCGATCAGCTCGCGCATGTCGAAGGTGTTTGGCTCGCTGCCGAGGTAGAGGGCCAGGATCGCGAGCAGCAGCGGCAGGCTGCCGAGAAGTGTGTAGAGGAAGAACGTCAGGGCCGCCCGCTGGCGTCCCTCGTAGCCCCAGCCGGCGATGACGAAGTACATGCCCACGAGCGTCACCTCGAAGAAGACGTAGAAGAGGACCGCGTCGAGGGCGACGAAGACGCCGAGACACGCCGTCTCCAGGAGGAGGAAGAGCGCCACGTAGGAGCGTGCCCGCTCGGTGATGTGCGCCGAGAACAGGAACGAGACGAAGAAGAGCACCGCCGTCATGAGGACGAGTGGGAGGCTTATACCGTCCACGCCAACCCGATAAGCGGCGTTCAAGGAGGGGATCCAGGCGACCTCCTCGACCTGTGAGAACCCCTCCCCCGCCACCCCGCGCGCCCACATGAGGAGCGACCCGAGCAAGGTGAGCCCCGAAGCGACGATACCGACCGCGTGCGCCAGGCGGGGCGAGGAGCCACGCATGAGCATCAGGAGCGTCGCGCCGACGAGCGGAAGGAAGAGCGTAATGGAGACGAGTGGGAACATCGCGAGGACCTCTCTCTACAAACCTATGGAACTGACGATCAGCAGCGCGAAGACCAGGGCGCCCCCAACGGCAGCGAGCAGGAGCTCCTTATGAACGAGACCCGTTTGCAGCTCGCGGGCTCTGCCCCCGAGCTCGCGGGTGCCTCGCACGAGCGCGGCGATGAGGCCGTCTATCCTCTTATCGTCGGTCATCCGGGAGGCGTTCGCCACCGCGAGCGCCGCCGGGCCGACAGCGAGCACGCCGGTGTGGATGCCCCGGTCGAGGGCGTCGAGAGCACGCGCGAAGGCGAGCGCCGGACGGGCCACGAGACCATCGAACCCGCCGCTGATGCGGAACCCCCTGCCGGCGAGCCCGAAGAGGGGTCCTAGCAGGCGGGAGGAGGGGAGCGCCCAACCGAGGGCCAGTCCGGCCAGGGCCGCGACGAGGCCGAAAGCGGCGACGATCATTGTCTCTTCGGGAGGCTCGGCCCCGAGCAGGCGGGCTACGGGCGGCAGAGCGAGGCCGAGCGCGGCGGCCAGGACCGTGAGAATGGCGAGGCCCGCGCCCATCCAGCCGGCTCCGGCGACCGGCTCGGTGTGCGTTTCGCCGCGCCACAGGAGCCGCAGAGCACGGGCGACGTAGAGGCCAGTGAGCAGGGTCCCGGCGAGGGCGAGCGGGGCGAGGAGCGGGGCGTAGGGTGAGGAGAAGGAGGCAGCCAGGATCGCGTCCTTCGACCAGAAGCCGCTCAATGGTGGGACGCCGGCGAGGGCGAGGCCCGCGACAACGAAGCCGAGGAAGGTGAGACGGCGCACCCGGCCTACTCCTTCGAGGTCGGCGAGCTGTGTGGAGCCGCGGGCGTGTTGAAAGACGCCGGCTCCGAGGAAGAGCGTGCTCTTCATGGCGGCGTGCGCGAGGAGGTGAAAGAGGGCAGCGACAGGGGAGCCCGCGCCGACTGCGAGCAGCATGAGGCCGTATTGACTGGAGGTCGAGGCCGCCAGCAACCTCTTCAGGTCGCGCTGCGCGAGGGCGGTGATCCCGGCTACGAGCGCCGTAAGGCCGCCCAAGACGCCCACCATGACGAGTGCGGCGGGTGGGAGCAAGGGGAAGGCGCGTATCAAGAGGATCGCCCCGGCGGCGACGAGCGTCGCCGAGTGCAGGAGGGCAGAGACCGGGGTAGGGCCGGTCATCGCGTCCAGGAGCCACCCATGCAGGGGGGTCTGGGCGGACTTGCCTGCGGCGGCGAGGAGCAGGAAAACGCCGGCGACGATGGCCGCCGTGCCGCTCACCTCCAGGGTGCGCGAGATCTCGCTAGTACCGGTCTGCGCGATCAGGACGAAGACGGCGACATAGAGCCCGAGGTCGGCGGTGCGGGTGTAGAGGAAGGCGCGC
>CADCVG010000024.1 GCA_902806075.1 uncultured Rubrobacteraceae bacterium | reverse complement strand
TCCCCTCAAGGTACTCCGCCTCCTCCCGACTATGGTCAGCCGGCGCGCCGACGTCGCGGCGGTGCTCACGCTCTTCGTGCTCACCGTTATCGCCGGTTGGAGCTTCTTGCGCGGCGAGACTATCGTCGGGATGGACGCCGCGACCCAGTTCTACCCCTGGTACTTCTTCCTCGGCGAGAGCCTGAGGTCCGGTGAGATCCCGGCGTGGAACCTGCACCAGTTCTCGGGGACGCCCTTCGCGGCCAATCCTCTCTCCGGCTGGACCTACCTGCCCGCGATGCTGCTCTTTACCCTCCTGCCCCTCGTCGTGGCGGCCAAGAGCTACCTGTTCCTCACCCTGCTGCTCGCCGGGTTCGCCGCCTACGCGCTCTCGCGCTCTCTCGGGATGGAGGTTCCGGGCGCTCTCCTGGCGGCGGTAGCCTACGAGTTCAGCGGTTACTTCTATCTGCAGAACACCTGCTGCTTCGCCTACACAGCCGTCATGGTCTGGTTCCCGGTCGTCCTTCTGGGCGTGGAGATGGCGGTCCGGGGCCCCAGGTGGGTGGACAGGGGCCTGTGGTGGGGGCTGTCGGGACTGGGGTTGAGCCAAATCCTCGCGGCGTGGCTGGGGCAGGGCTCGTACTATGCCCTGATAGCGCTCGGCGGATACATAGGCTACCGGACCCTGATCTTCCCCCCAGATAACGTCCGGGGTATCCGGGGCCGGCTGGTGGGGAGCGTTATGCACGGCGGAGCGGTGCTCCTGATCGGGTTCGGGCTCGCCGCCGCCGGGGTGCTGCCCAGGCTGGAGTACAATGGGCTCTCGAACCTCGCAGGCGGCTACCCAGACGAGGGCGGCCAGGCCGAGGGCGTCGGCGGGTGGGTCGCGGAGGACTGGGGCATGCTGCTGGAGCCTGGCTTCTACTATGCCAGCGTCGCCGTCCTGGCCCTGGCCCTGGCGGCCCCCCTGGTCACCCGGGGGCGCTACGCGGTCCCGTACTACGCTGCACTCGCCATAGGAGCGCTTACCCTCTCCGGACAGGGGCCTACGCTGCTCCACTCGGCGTTCTACCTGCTGCCCCGGTTTGAACAGCTCCACCCGCACAGCCCGGAGCGCGTGCTGGTCGTCTTCTACCTCGCGGTTGCGCTGCTCGCCGGCGCCACGCTCTCCCGTCTCGGGGAGCTTGGTAGGTCGGCCGGGTCGACGGCCTTCCTGCCCGCGGCGGCGGGGCTCTTCCTGCTCACCCGCGTCGAATCGCTCCCCAAGCTCCCTGTTGTCGCCCTGATCCTCGCTGTCGCGTTCGCGGCGGCCTACGTACTGCTGCCAGTCCGGTTCGCGTCATTGCACCAGCTCGCACCCGCGCTCCTGATCCTCGCCGTCTTCGTAGACCTGTTCGTAGCGGGGAGAGCAACAGTGGCTAACGAGTGGCTCACCGAAGGGGGGAAGAGCCTGGACCTCGCGGAGTACTATGAGCCTTCGGGCGCGGCCCGTTTCCTGCAATCCCAGGAGGGGGGAGAGCCGTTCCGCTACTTCGGCTTCGGCCTCGGCCCGCCCGGGGGGACCATCTCCTCTCCCACAAAGGCC
Organism: uncultured Rubrobacteraceae bacterium; assembly: GCA_902806075.1. Lineage (GTDB taxonomy): Bacteria > Actinomycetota > Rubrobacteria > Rubrobacterales > Rubrobacteraceae > Rubrobacter_F. Next base: position 12,126 of record CADCVG010000024.1, on the reverse strand, counting down.
GTGATGCCGGAGGTGACCGCGCTCGAAGCGAACAACCGCGCGATGATGCAGGGGCTGCAGACCACCCAGGGGTACGATCCGGTCCGTCTCGCCCGGTACGACGATTACGTGGAGGCGATGAACGAGGATGAGCAGAACTCCCACCACTTCGCCGACATCTTCAAGAAAGGCCTGGACTCGCCGTTGCTCGACCTCCTGAACGCCCGCTATATCATCGTCCCCGCCGACCCCTACGACGTCCCCCCGGACGACCGGCCCGGCCTCGATACCTCCGCGAGGGACGCCCTGCAAGAGCTGGAGGAGGACCTCCCGACCGTCTACGAGGACGACCAAACGAAGGTGCTGGAGAATGAAGAGGCGATGCCCCGAGCCTGGATCGTCCACTCGGCGCGTCAAGCAGAGTCCGGAGAGGCCCTGGAGCTACTAAACTCCGGCGAGGTGGATCCCAGGGAGACCGCCCTCTTGGAAGATGAGCCTCCAGAGATCTACCAGGCCAAAGACCCATCCGCCGACCGGGCCTCGGTAACGGAGTACGGCGCGGACCGGATAGAGCTCGAGACTACAACGGACGTGCCGGGCCTGCTCGTGTTGAGCGAAGTCTACTACCCAGCGTGGAAAGCATACGTGGATGGAAGTCCCGTCCCCGTACACGTCGCCGATGGTCTCCTGCGTTCGGTGCCGGTTCCCGAAGGCGAGCATACCGTCGAGCTGCGCTACGAGTCGTGGACCCTGCGCGCGGGCATGGCGATCTCACTCCTAACCGCTGCGGCGCTAACCTCCCTGGTAGCAACCGCCGTAGCACGACGCTGGGGGAGAACGCGAAAAGAGAGTGGAAACAAGAGAGCCGGCAAGCTAACGGGCTAACAAGCCGCTGACGAAGGAGTTGAATGGTAGATATCGGCGTCATCACCGGCTCGGGCATTTACGAACTGCCCGGAGGTCAGGAGCCGCGCGTGGTGAAGAACCGTTTTGGGGAGACGGAGGTGACGATTTTTCGGGTCGGGCGGTGGACCGTTGGGGGCATCTCCCGGCACGGTAGGGGACATCGCCACCTGCCCCACACGATCCCGCACCGGGCGAACCTTTCTGCCCTCAAACAGCTCGGGGCACGCGCGGTCCTTGCGACGACCGCCGTAGGGGTGGTGGACTCCGGCGTGGCCCTCGGGCGGCCCATCGTCTTCGACGATCTGTTCTATCCGGACAATTTCCTGCCCGACGGCTCGCCGTGTACGGTCTTCACCGAGCCGGGGGAGCTGGATCGGGGGCACTTTATAGGTGAACCGTTCTCCCCGGGCTTGCGCCAGAGGATGGAGGCTACAGCCGCGGACCTGGGGATCGAGACGGTCCGCGGCGGAGTATACGGACATGTGAACGGTCCACGGTTCAACACTCGTGCGGAGATTCGATGGCTGGCCGCCGCCGGAGTGACGGCGGTGAGCCAGACCTGTGGGCCAGAGGCGGTCTTAGCAGGGGAGCTGGAGCTTCCCTACGGTCTTGTGGGCTTCGGGGTCAACTACGCAACGGGGGTTGCGGAGCCTGAACCCAAGGAAGAGTTGGACCGCCTGCTCGTCCTCTCGACCGAGGTCCTGCCCCGGCTCGTCCTCTGCGCGGTGGAGACACTTGAGGAGGAAGACCTCGCCTTCGATCATGGCTATGTCTACCGGGCCGAGGGAGGGATAGGCCGGAGAGACTCTTGAGCCAGGGTGTACCCTGCTCGCCAGCCTTTAGAATAGCTTTAGTGACCATGGACGCGAACTCTCCGAAAGGCGGCTTACCATGACTTACCGGTTCCGTTGTTCTCTCGCCGGGATCCTGCTCGTACTCTTCTCCGTACTGGCAAGCTGCGGCCCGAGTGGTGGCAACGAGGATCAAAGCTCCTCGGAGGAGGACGTCGATGAGTCGCCCCCGGCGGCCGAGCCGGCCGAGGCGACGCTGGCGGAGGAGCCCGCGGGCAGGGTAGTCGAGGTCGGCAACGGGCCTGAGGGGATAGTAGCCGACCCCGCAACCGGGCTGGTCGCGGTCGGCCTGAGAGAGCCGGCCGAGTTGGCGCTGGTGGACGGCGACAGCGGAGAGGTGCTCCAAAGCGTGGAGCTGCCGGAGGCGCCTCGCCATCTCGGCCTTGCCGGTCCGGGCGGCCCGGTGCTCGTACCGGCCGAGGCGGGTGCCGGCTCCCTGGTGCAGGTCGGTCTGCCGGAGGGCGAGATCGTAGCAGAGACCGCGGTCGGCACGATCCCGCACGATGCTGCCTCCGCCCCGAACGGGCGAATCTTCGTGGCCAACGAGTTCAGTGACACGCTCTCGGTGATCGAAGACGGTGACGAGGTAGAGACGGTGGAGGCGCCCCAGCAGCCGGGAGGTGTAGCTGTAACGTCCGACGGGGCGGTCGGGGTGCTGGGCGTCAAAAGCCTGACTCTCGAGATCTTCGACTCGGATACCCTGGAGTCACTCGGCACGCTAGACGCCGGCGACGGTCCGACCCATCTCGTGGCAGGTCCGGACGACCGCTTCTACGTCACGGACACGCGCGGCGGGTCTATCCTCGTCTACGAGGCGCGTCCCGAGCCCGAGCTGCTCTACAGTTTCCCCCTGCCCGGCTCGCCGTACGGTATCGACATGGACCCCGAGCGCGGCCATCTGTGGGTGACGCTCACCGCCGAGAACCGCGTGGTACAGTTCGCCCTGGAGAAGGATGCGCTACGTGAGTTGGCCAGCTATCCCACGGTCGCCGAGCCGAACACGGTAGCCGTGAATACGGCCAATGGGCGCGTCTTCGTCACCGGCGGCGCGGAGGGGGAGCTACAGATCCTCGACCCGCAGTCGGGGTAGACCAACGTAGAAAACACCCGCAATCTCTCTAAGGAGCAGGTAGATTTGGATCGTGTAAGCAGGAGCAAGGGGATGAGTAGGGTTGCAACGCTGGCGGCGATACTGCTGACGGCGGTGCTCACGGTCGCGGGCTGCGGCGGGTCCGGTTCGGGTTCGGGCGGCGAGGAGGCCGCCGATTTCGACGCCACGACCCTTGAGGGGGAGGAGTTCGGGCTGGCGGAGAAGCGGGGCGAGGTCGTCGCGCTGTACTTCATGGCCGCCTACTGAGACAACTGCATCCCTGAGGCCCGTGCCTGGTCTCAACTGTATCCGGAATATGAAGACGAGGGGCTGGAAGTGCTGATGGTATCGGTAGATCCCCAGGATACGCCGCAGACTATCGAGGGGTTCCAGGACAGGGGCGACGTCGCCCCGCTCCCCTGGACCGTCGACGAGAGCGGCGAGATCTCACGCGCCCTGGGCGTCAACGCCCTCGAAACAACGATAATCCTCGATCGGGAGGGCCGGATCGCCTACGAAGACACCACTTCGACCGATTACGAGACGCTGAGGAGCGAGCTGGAGGGGGTCCTTTGAGCGAGCCTCGGCTTTGAACGAGATCCAGGAGCTCCTGGCCGGCTGGCTCTCCGGCCTGGTCGCGGTGCTACCGGTTGGGTACGCCTTCGGCGCCGGGATGGTCGCGGCGGTCAACCCCTGCGGTTTCGCGATGTTGCCGGCCTACCTCTCACTCTACCTCGGTGCGCAGGAGGAAGGCTTCGCCGATCGTTCGGTGTTGGCCCGATCTCTGCGCGCGCTCCTGGTCGGCGCAACCGTTTCGTCTGGTTTCGTCCTCCTCTTCGGCCTGGCCGGCGTCGTCATCTCGGCCGGGGGCAACGCGCTCCTCGAAGCGATGCCGTGGGTCGCGATCGTCATCGGCGGAGCCCTGATCCTGCTCGGGCTGTGGGTGCTCGCCGGACGCAGCATGTACTTTGGCGTCTTCGAGAGGTTCGCCAGCCGCGTGGGCGACCCCGGCAACGTGAGCGCGCGGGGCTTCTTCCTCTTCGGCCTCGCCTACGGGGCGGCCTCGCTAAGCTGCACCCTGCCGGTCTTCCTCGCGGTGATAGGCGGCGGTATCTCGGCGGATGGCTTCTTCTCCGGGGCGGGGCGGTTTCTTGGGTACGGTTTGGGCATGGCTTCGGTCTTCCTGGCGCTCACCCTGGCGCTGGCCTTCTTCAAGCAAGGCCTCGTCGCGAGGATCAAAGAGGCCGTACCCTACGTGCAGTTGGCCTCGGCGGTCCTACTCGTGCTGGCGGGCGGGTACATGATCTTCTACTGGTGGTCGTCCTTGAATGGGGGCGTCGGGCCCGGATGAGCCGGTGATGATGATAAAGATCGCCGTGGTGGCGCTGTCCGCGGCGATATTGACGACCGGGTGCGGAGCATCCGATGTTTCCGGTGGGGGAGAGAGCGGTACCTCCGGGGAGCGGGTGACGGTGGGCGCTGATGATGCCGAGGCAATCGTCTGGGGAGAGGGGGACCGGGGGGCCGTGCTGGCACACGGGGCGGCCTACGACGCGGCCAGCTGGGAGTCCCAAGGCCGGATGTTCGAGGAGAATGGCGTGGTGGGCTTGGCGGTCGAGGATACCCGGCCGCGGAACCTGCGCTCCGCAGTCGAATACCTGAAGGAAGAGTACGATGTCGGGAGCGTGGCCCTGATCGGGGCGAGCGCGGGCGCCGGACCGGTGCTGCAGGTCGCGAGGGAGGCCCCCGAAGAGATAAGCCAGATCATCCTCCTCTCAGGGACCGGGGACGTCTCCGGTCTCGGAGAGTACCCTAAGCTCTTCGTGGCAAGCGAGGGAGAGGGAATAGCGGATCAGGCACGCCTGATGGCCGAAGAAGCCCCCGGAGACCGGAATGAAGCGCTCATCTTCCCGGGTGACGCCCACGCCCAGGCCATCTTCGAGACGGAGGAGGGAGAGCGCCTGACGCAGGCCATTCTGAACCGGATCGAGGAGCACGGGTAGGCTCGCAGGTCTCGTGAAGATGCGAAAGATTACCCAGGTGATGAGGGCCTGGGCCGACCGTAGCTGCTTAGCCTGGTCGATGCTTCGTTTATCTGTTCGGGGGTGAGGAGCACCGGCTCTCCCGCGAGCCTGGCCCGATAATAGACTTCGGCCATCTCTTCGAGGATCTCGGTCCTCGAATAGGCCTCGCTCGCGGTTCCGCCCACGACGATGGTGCCGTGGTTCCGCAGCAGGCACGCATGGTGGGAGTCCCCGAGGGCATTGGCGGCGTGGCGGGCGAGTTCCTCCGTGCCGTAGGTCGCGTACGGGGCCAGAGGCACCCGGCCCTCGCCGGAGAGGGCGGCGAGCATGTAATGCACCGGGGGTATCTCCCAGCCCAGGCAGGCTAGAGTCGTCGAGAAACGGGCGTGGGTATGGACTATGCTGCCCACCTGCGGCTTCGAGTGGTAGATGCCGGCGTGCATCGGCATCTCGGAGGAGGGCTCCAGCGGGCCCTCCAGCACCCGGCCCTCCGGGTCCACGAGTACCACGTCCTCCGGCTCCAGGAGCGCGTAGTCGAGACCGCTCGGGGTAACGAGGACGTCTCCCTCGGGGGTGCGGGCGCTGACGTTGCCCGAGGTCCCGGTCACGAGGCCCGAGACGCTTATGTTGCGGGCAACCTGGACCACCTCTTCGCGCAGGCTCTGGTGCTTCATGATCAGGGCGAGACGTCTAAGTCTTCCCCAGGCGAACCGGCCTTTGCCGTCCTCTGGGAGGCTTCGACCAGAGCCCGCAGGTCCTCCACGCCGGGGCGGACGACGCCGAGCTCGGTGACGATGGCCGAGATAAGGCTCGCCGGCGTGACGTCGAACGCGGGGTTGTAGGCCTGTGTGCCCTCCGGGGCGATCTGCGTCCCGTTGACCTCGAGCACCTCCGAGGCAGAACGCTCTTCGATCGGGATGGCGCTACCGTCGGGGGTCTCGAGGTCTATGGTTGACAGGGGCGCCGCCACGACGAACGGCACGCCGCTCGCCTTCGCGGCGAGCGCGAGAGCATAGGTGCCGACCTTGTTGGCGACGTCGCCGTTTGCGGCCACGCGGTCGGCGCCCGTAACGACGACGTCTATCTCGCCCGAGGCGATCAGGCCAGCGGCGCCGGAGTCGATCGTCACCCGATGGGGAACGCCCATGCGCCTGAGCTCCCAGGCGGTTAGGCGGGATCCCTGGAGCAGGGGACGGGTCTCCGTGGCGGTGACGCCCGCCACCAGGCCGCGCTCGTGGGCGACCTCGACTATGCTCAGGGCCGTGCCGTGGGCTACGCAGGCTAGAGCGCCGGCGTTGCAGTGCGTCAAAACGCGCGACCCCCCTTCGAGGAGGCTGGCCCCTACCTCGCCGATAAGCCTGTTTATCTCTTCGTCCTCGGCGACCATCGCTCGGGCTTGCTCGACCAGCTCGTCGCCCGTCTCAGGCTTCGCCGGATCGTAGACCCTCTTGACCCTTTCGATCCCCCACTTGAGGTTCACGGCGGTAGGACGGGTGGAGGCGAGCAAAGACGCCGCGTACGCGATGGCCTCGCCGACGTCCTCGCCGCCCTCCCGAGCCTGCCGTGCTGCAAGGGCGACCCCTAAAGCCCCCGCCACGCCTAAAGCCGGGGCCCCGCGCACCCGCAGAGACGAGATAGCCTCGGCAAGCTCCTCCACAGTCCTCAAAGAGAGCCAGACCTCCTCCTTGGGCAGGCGTGTCTGGTCTATGAGCCTGATCTTCCCGTCTACCCAGTCGATCGTCCGCATCCGATTCTCCTTCCCGAAAGGAGCGATGGGCGGAATGTAGCACCGGGACTGGTCATCTGGCAACCGACGACGTTCCCAAGACTTTGGCTTCGAGGCACAAAATGCGAAAGACCGAGGCCCCGAAGCCCCCGGAGATCAAAACGAGGCGTTAATCCTCCCGGGCGGCGCCCACGCCTAGGCCCTCTTCCAGACGGAAGAGGGAGAGAGCCTGACGCAGGCTATTCTGGAGTGGCTCGAGCAGTACGGGTAAGCTGCGGTCGGATGCCGGCGGAAGCTATAGATGCACCCCTCAGACCCTCAAGGAAGAAGACCAAGAACGTACAAGGCCAAGAACATCACGATTCCCACAACAGGTCCCCAACTGGCCGCGTCCTCCCTGGATCTGAAAATGCCCGCATCGATCAGCAGCAGCGCGATGAGCAAGACCTCGATGAGTTTGTCGATGTTGCCTACAGTGTCGGTCACCCCCACGTAGAAGTACGATATGATCGCGGCGGTGGCCATCGCCATCAGTAGCATGCGCATGATGGGCCGAAACGACGCCAACGGGGGGAGGAAATACAGGGCAACGACCAGGGTTATGTAGCCGAGAAAGTTGCCCACGAACAGGAGCTGGTATATCGGCAGCATCGAGCCATCCCCCAAGAAACCTTCGATGAGGAACACGTAGAGATGGATGCCGGCCGTCGCCAGGGCCAGAAGGACGACCCCGATCTGGATAGGACCTACGCTCGTACGGGCCTCGCTAGCCTCGGTGGCGCTCATTGTCGGCCTCCTCTCGGTAACAGCGGTACAATTCCATGCGCCGCTGCACAGCATTCTTCACTAGCGGAAATATAACCCACCGGGCGTCATGAATACATTACAAATAAATTAAATGTGACTCCGGGAGCAAAAACGGGAGGGATTTGGGGGTGGAGATACGAGTTCGCGGGCTCAGAGCAGCGGAACTGTCAGCGTGCGTTCGCAGCTTCTCAGGGCCTGCTCTTCGGAGGCGTAGTGCTTGTAGGTGACCGGGGCGAAGCGTTCGAGACCAAACCCGGCGAGGACGGGAGGTAGGTCTGTGTTGAGTGTCAGGAGCCCTGCGCACAGGCGGTCTTTCAGCTCCGGGTCGAGGTGCGAGCGGAGCACGACCGGTTGAATCGGGAACGGCCCCCAGGATTCTATTATCCGCAGCCGCTCGCTCAACTCCGGCTTGGATCCAAGCCGTATCTTGAGCACGTTCGAGTCTATTGCCGCCGCCTCAACCTCCCCGCGTGCGACCATCTCTATCGAGTTCGAGTGGGACTCCGAGCAGCGCACCTGGTCGAAGAACCTACCATCCTCGCCCATCTCCGCCAGCTTCTTCAAGAGGCAGTGATAGCCGCTCAGGGAGCACGGGTCGTTGTACGCCCACGAGTGGTCCCTGAGCCCGGAGAAGGTCCACACCGGGCTCTCACGGCGCACTATCACCTCCGAGAAGTAGACGGGCAGCCCTCGTGACCGGCCGTCCCGAAATACCGGCGCCGCCGGCAGCAGTTCTACCGGCGGTTCCTCAAGCTCGCGCAGCCAGAAGAAAGACGGGGCGCACATAAACCCCACGTCTACCTCTCCTCTGGAGAAGGGGTTGTCGGCCCCTCTCATCGGCCCCGAGACCCGCGAATCCACCGACAACGAGGCTCTCAGCCCCAACGTTCGTCCCACGTGTTCGACGATCGCCTCGAAGAACTCCCGGGGGATTCCGGGAGAGAGGTAGGTCACGAAGCGAAGCTCCGATGGTAGCCGGCAGCTAATACACGAGCCTCTTGCGTACCGCCGCCGAGAAGCGGTCCACGAGCAGCACGACGATGATCGTAGCGCCCACGAGGGTGGCGACTTTCGGGTAGTCGAAGAGGTTCATGGAGATGATGATCTGCTGTCCGATGCCACCGGCGCCGACGAGCCCCAGGACGGTTGCCGAGCGGATGTTGCACTCCCACTGGTAGAGCGTGAGTGAAGTGAAACCGCTCATTGCCTGGGGCAGCCGCCCGAAGAGGAAGGATTGAAGGGGGCTAGCTCCCGTCGCTCGCAGAGCTTCTACAGGGCGGACCGGCACCGCTTCGAGTGTCTCGCTGTAGAGCTTGCCCAAAATGCCGGCCGAATGTACCGCGAGGGCCAGGGTGCCGGGGAAGGGACCCAGGCCCACTGCTATTACGAAGACCAGCGCCCAGAGAATGTCCGGGATAGAGCGGAAAATGTTGAGTACGAAGCGCGAGAGGCGGTAGGGGACGGTCCTGAGGAGGCGTTCGCGGCGTGAGGACCCAACCGTGGCAGCTTCCGCGGTTGCGAGGGCGGCGAGCGGGAAGGCCGCAATTGCTCCGATGAGAGCGCCCAGAAACGACATCTGGAAGGTTTCGAGGAGGCCGATAGCCGTCGTACGGAGCGTGGCCGCGGAGAGGTCAGGCGGAAACATCCCGGAGATAAACTTCTCGATGGGACGGGTGCTGGTGAAGAGCTCGACGAGGTCGAACTTGGTCCCGGCGAAGCTCCAGCCGGTCAGACCGAGGACGACGAGGACGGCCAGGGCCGTCTTCCAGGAGAAGCGCGGGATCGCGCCGCCCATCCTCCCGGGATGCTCAGTGGGCGGAGATGCCATCGCGGCCCTCCACCAGCCGAGCCGAACCTTCTACGTGGCGACGTACATCATATTGAGTCTCGGGATCCGGCTCCGCCGCCGTGCCGTACGGATCTCCGGCGTAGATACGGGAGAGCTTCTCCTCTGTCAGCAGTTCGGGAGAGCCATCGAAGACGGGGCGGCCCTCCCGTAGTGCGATGATGCGCGGGAAGCGGCGGGCTATGTTCACGTCGTGCAGGTTGACGAGCAGCGTCGCGCCCTCGTCGTTCAACTCGAACAGGGTATCCGTTACCCGTTCGGTTGTGACAGGGTCTACGGCGGCGAAGGGCTCGTCGGCGAGGATCAACTCCGGCCGCTGCACCAGGAGGCGCGCTACGGCGACCCGCTGCTGCTGGCCGCCGGAGAGGTCCGCTGTCCGGGTTCGGGCCCTACCCGAGAGACCGACCCGCTCCAGGGTCTCCTCGATCCTTTTTGCGAGAGCGCCCTCCGGCCCGGCGAGGAAGGTCCTCAAGGTCTTCAGGCTCCCCATGCCGCCGACCTCGCCCAAAGCCACGTTGATACCCGCCGGAAGCTGCGGGACGAGGTTGTAAGCCTGATAGATGGTGCCGACGCGCCGCCGCACGCCTTTGAGCTCCTTCTTGGAGAGCGTGTAAAGGTCGCGTCCGCCGACGGCGATGCGTCCGCTGGTGAGGGCCACGCTACGGGTCAGTACGCGGAAGAGCGTGGTCTTGCCCGCTCCTGAGGCCCCGATTACGGCTAGCCGCTCGCCCGGCTCTACCTCGATAGTGACGTCTTCGAGCGCAGGCGCCTTGCTGAAGCGCACCGTGACGTCCTCCAGGGCAATCCTACCCAGTGGCTTCTCCTTACTGCGGGGTGAGGAGATCAAGTTCCCTCGCCTTCTCTTCCACAAAGTCGTAGTCTTCGGCCTCGACCCTCTCGTAGCTCTCGGCGCGCAGGAGGTCGAGGAGCGTCGGGTCTTCTATATCGAGGAAGGCCTCGGTGATTTGCTCCTTCAGATCGTCGGTGAGGGCGCCGCGGGCTACCCAGGGGTATCCCTCTATGGGGTCGGACTCTTCGATGACGCGGACGCTGTCCTCCTCGACGTCACCCTTATCTATCAAGTCGTACAGGATGCGGTCCTCGAGACCTCCCGCGTCTACTCCCCCGTTCGCGACGGCCTGCGCCGTGGCGTCGTGGCCTCCCGTGTAGGTGAACTCTTCGAGGTCCGTCCGGTAATCTATCCCTTCATCCTGGAGCATGATCGCGGGGTACAACGAGCCCGACGTGGAGTTCGCGCTCCCGAAGGCGAAGGTCCTGCCCTCTATGTCCTCGACCTCCTCGATGTCACTGTCGGGGGGGACGATGATGACGGTTCGGTACGTCGTATCGCCGGTCCCCGGGTTGACCTCGGTGACCAGCGGGGTAACGTCACCTCGATCGCGGGCCTGCACGTAGGTGAGACCGCCGAAGTACGCCAGGTCCAACTCGTCGTTGACCATCGCCTCTACCACGGCGGTGTAGCTCGTCGGCACCGTAAGCTCGACGTCCCGCCCGAGTTGCTCCGAGAGGTAGTCGCCAAAGGGCTCGTACTGCGCCTCCACGCTCTCCGGGCTCTGGTTCGGGATCAGTCCGACCCTTAGTGGATCCGGCTCGGCGGCTCCCGACTCAGCGCCGCCACCGCCGCAACTGGAGAGGAGCAGGAGTACAACTAGGGCGAAGACCGCCCGGAGCTTATGGATCAACGTTCGTTCCTTTCTATACACATTTGCACGAAAGCCTCGGCCGCCGGAGAGAGCGCGCGACCGCGTTCGACGACGAGGACGAAGGGGCGCCGGATGCGCAGGCCCCGGACGTTGAGAGGCCGCACTGACGACTGCGAGGCGACAAAGCGCGACGGGATGACGCCTATGCCCGCGCCCTCCGCTACCGCCCCGGCGACCGCGGTGTTGGACCCGAGCTCCATCGCCACCCGCGCCCCAATGCCGGCCTCCCGCAGCCCCGCCTCGACGGCCCGGCGGGTCGCGGAGCCCTCCTCCCGCATCACGAACGGCATCCCGGCGAGGTCTTCAGCGGTCACGGGGTCTTCTCCTATCCTGCCAGCCGCCGCGACTACCGGCACCAGCTCTTCCTCCTCGATCACGCGTCCGACGAGTCGCGGATGCTCCATCGTACATCCCACGATGGCTACCTCTACCTCCCGTGCGAGTAGCGATGCTATCGTCACGTCCGTGTCCGCCATCCGCACGTCCAGCGCCACCTCGGGATACCGCGCCGAGAACCTGACCGCAAGCCGTGGCAGTAACAGCTCCCCCGGCGTCGAAGAAGCCCCCACGACCAGGTGTCCACGGGGTCCCGCATGCCGGGCCATCTCGTTTTCGAGCGCCGAGATCTCACCCAGAACCTGCCGCGCGTGCTTCGCGAGCGACTCCCCCGCCGGCGTCGCCTGCACCCGACCGCCCCGCGTTAGCAGCGTAATCCCGAACCGCTCCTCGAGAGTATGCAAGTGGTTCGAGACGGCCGGTTGCGTCATCCCCAACTCCCGTCCGGCCGCGGAGAGCGAACCGCGATCCAGGATGGAGAGGAAGACGCGCAAGCTTTGGATGCTGATACCCATCACCGCAACGTATCACGAAGAAGTTATATGGTCAATAAGATATACTTGGATTTAAGCTAGGCGTAATATACCAGAGGCGCGTGATCCGAAGCGCCCTCCCAGCGTTCGACTGTGGTCGAGTTTGCTTTCTACTTAATAAGAGACGTTATTCGTAAGCCATCTCTGGGCGGTCTGGATCTCCTCCTGTCCGATGCCGTGACCTCCGGGCTGCCAGTCCAGAGTGACCTCCGCCCCAGCCTCTTGCAACAACTTCGCGAGCCGCTCGGTGTTCTCCGCCGGCACGATAGGATCAGACCTCCCGGCCGCCAGGTAGACGGGCGTC
>CADCVG010000023.1 GCA_902806075.1 uncultured Rubrobacteraceae bacterium | reverse complement strand
ACCTGTATAGACTGGAGTAGACTCACCTGCATGAACGCGATTAACGAACCAGGAGCCGTAAGCCTCCTCGAACGTCTGGCCGCCGCCCTCGCCGACTTCCAGCCGTCGCTAATAGAACCGCATGGGCGGAGGCAGGCCACCGTCGCCCTGATGCTGCGCGAGCGCGACCTCGGCCTGGAGCTTCTCGTCATCAGGCGCGCCGAGAACAAGTACGACCCCTGGTCGGGCCACATGGCGCTGCCCGGCGGCGGTCGCGAGTCTAAGGATAGAGACGTCTACGACACCGCTCGCCGCGAGACGCTCGAAGAGGTCGGCATGGACCTGGACGAGGGCCGTTACCTGGGGCGCCTCGACGACGCAGGCCCCCGGACGATGCCCGGCAGGCTCGTCGTCTCCACCGTCGTCGTCGCCCTGGACGCCGAGCCGGGCCGCCTTGACCCGCGGGAGGTAGTCGAGGCGTTGTGGGTCCCGGTGGACCGTCTCGTGGACGAGGAGGTCGAGATCCCCGACTTCCCCGGGAGCTGGCCCGCCTTCACCTACAAGGACCACTACGTCATCTGGGGTCTCACACACCGCATCCTCACGCAGTTGTGGGCCTTGATCCCCGCTTGAGTTCCGCGTACTGTGCCCTACCTCCAGTGCGACATCTCGTAGCTGGGAAGGGCTGGGGCTCCGAAGATTCTAAGCCCGCTAAATGGTCAATGACTGGCTTATGTCGCTGGAGAAGCTACGCCAGCGCGAAGGTGAGTGCCCCCGCTCCCACGCTACCCGCAGCGTTCGCTCCGCTGCCTCGTCCGCCTCCAGGAACACGAAACTCATCACCATATCCTCCGGCCGCACGAGGACCGGCAGGTTGGCCTCGAAGCCCGGACCGAGATCCAACGCCGGCAGGGCGCACTTGCCCACGATCACCGGATCCACGAACTCGACCGAGACGTGCTCCGCGTCTGTGGCCGCAGAGCCGTTCCCGAAGGCCAGGAGCCGGCCACCTGCCAGAAAGCACCGGGACATCTTGTGGCAGGCCTCGGTCAATCGGGGGCTTCCTTCTCGAAGAAGGTCTCGAAGGCGCCGTTGTGCTGGAGTAGTTCGTCTCTGCTCCGGGCGGCGAGAGTATTAGCGTCTATCTGTCGGCTCGTGCTTATGAGATCCACGTCCCCACTTTGCAGCGCTCGATCCACGAACCGTCACGCTTAGAGAACAGCCAGTAACCGCCGGAGCCCACGTTCCAGTCGAACTGTTGTCCGGCGTAGATCAAGGCCTGCGTCACGTCCCGGTCAAGCCCGACCCGCGAGAATCGGAGCGTGCCGTCCGAATCTGGGAACATCCGGCGGAAACGCTCCCACCCCTCCGCGTCCCTGAAGACGCGATGAAACTCCCCATCGTCCAGGCAGGTCAACCGCCCGTCCGGGTCGAAGTCCGGTCTGATCGGATGCCTCTCTCGGTTCTTCGCCATAAAGTCGGCCAGCGTCTCTTCGCCGAGATCCACGAGGTTCTCGCGCAGGTAAGAGAGCATACGCCCTTCGTCGACCTTCCCTCGCAGCCCGCTAAGGGTCAAAGAACGGACAACCTGTCCGGCGCCCATGTACAGGTGGCCGAGGCACACCTCCAAGACCTCCCGTTCGTCAGCAATGGTTCCGTTGAACAACGCGGAAGCTCCCTTCACCGTCTACTCTCTCCGGTCTACCAAAGGCCGGTTACGCGAGGCAGGACGTTCACACATGAACCTCCACCAACTCTTCCGTGATTGGCGGCGGAATGGGATTATCGTGCGCCTCCAGACTTTCGGGGTACGCGGCGATCGCCTCTCTGATGTTTTCAATCGCTTCTTCTTCTCTGGTCTGACCCGGCGAGATGCAACCGGGCAAAGACGGCACCTCCGCCGCATACATGCCGTCTTCATCCTGCTCGATCAAGACCCGGTACTTCATACCCTGGCTCCTTTACTCTAGCGCAGACCGAGACGGTCGGCGTCGGTGGCGGCCGAGCCGTTGTCGAAAGACAAGAGCCACCCCATTGAGAAACCGGCGGGCCATCTCGTCGCAGGCTTCGGCGAGCCGGGGAGCCTCTGCCCTGAAGAAATCCTCGAAGACACCATTGCGCCGCAGCAGTTCCTCGCGACTACGGGTTGTGAGGGTGTCTGTATCTATCCACACCTCTTATGCCCCTCTAAGATATTCCGCTGTACACAAGCTGCGCCAGTTATGTAGCGACCAACTCAGGGATGCCTACCAACCCATCCAACGATGGTCTTCCCGCATTCCTCGTCATACTCAAAGTAAATCCGTACACAACGATCGGGCGATGTGGCATCGCTAGGCTTGAGATGCAGATCGAAAACCCTAGTGTTTCCGTTTCCGTCGCTCCACGTACGTGCGGTCCGTTCTTTTGGCGAATTCTTGATCGTATCTGACTCCGGTGAGCCGATCACACCTCTTTGTTCTAACCACGTCAGCGCGGTCGTTCCTAGGGGGCCACGGCGGCGAAGCTGAGTCATTTCTGCCAAAGCCTCTAGATAATCAAGGATCTTATCTGGGGGTCCAGCGTCACTCGCAAGCGTCTGTATTGCTTCGTTACAGGCTTCGCCGAACACTAGGTCATTCGCAAAGCGATCCATTGCCAAAAGGACAGCTTCCTCGACCGTCGCAGGTGGGATATCCTTGTCGGGCTCAACATCAGCGGGTTCGTCGCCTTGCCAACGCAGCGCGAGAGTTAGATTGGCCACTTGCTCTCTTAGCCCCGCAATCTGCTCGTCACGCTTTTCGATCTCCTGCTCCCGGTCATGTACAAGCTCGAAGTACTCCTCGGCAAGGTTCTTGTAATCATTGTCCTCTTCGGCTTTTGCCCGGAGAGCTTCGACTTGCTCTCTCCTAGCGGCCACACGAATCTGGCCGAACAAGTCGTGCCTCACTGATCGCGAAAGCTGCCTGCGTGAAAATTTGGCGTCGGAGTTGGCTCCTTATGCGACCCGCTGCTGACTCAGTATCGGCCACGTCAGTAAGCAGCCGACGGGGTGTCCAGAGTGGGTGTCGGTACGGTGACGCTGAGGCCTCATTGATCCCAGCCCAGTAGAGACGAATAGCTCCACCGAAGCACGACCAGTCCTTGCCTTTTCGCGCTGTGACACGCCATGATGCATCGGGATCGAGGCGAGCAACTATAGCGAGACCTGCAAGATCTGAAGCTAGGGCTTCGACAATGCCCGGATGTAAGACACCACCATGCTCATCCGACACAGCTACTACGGGAACAGCGCGCGCTGGGTCAAATACTAATGATGCAAAGGCATCTCCTCCAGAGTAGCCTTCGAAATCTCGTGGAGTAGATGACAACTCAGTACCGTGGTAGGTCCAAGACGCAGGCAGACTCAAGAAGTCTCGAACGATGCGTGGGCAATGGACATCGAGGTAAATCGGTTTGAGGGTAGATGAAGCGGCCGCGAGAACTACGGACACCGCGAGCAAGTCAGCACCAAACGCAACCGAAACGGTGGTGCGAAACGAACCGTCAGGAGTCGGTTCCGTAAGGATGAGGTCCGTGATCTGTCCTTCAGAACTCTTTGTAATACCGATCCGAATTATTGAGGTCATAACATGCTGATAGCCTCTACCCACCAAGAGAAGCCGGTGAGTCGTTGCAAGCGGGCATGCTCTTCCCAATATGGCTCCAGCACTTGGGTGAGCGCCTCTTGTAGCAGCCCGACGCTCTCAAAGCTCCTGTTGGAGAGCGCTCGCCTGAATTCCTGAAACCACCTCTCAACCGGGTTCAACTCCGGGGAGTAGCTGGGTAGCCTCAAGAGACTGACGTTTTCCGGATAGCTGATCCCCTCTGAGCGGTGGCTCGGGGCGCCGTCGAGCACGACCAGGAGGTGATGCTCAGCATAAGCCTCACCAAGGTGCTTCAAGAATGCCTCCAAGCAGCCCCCGTCCATGCCGGGCAGATAAGCACAGAAACTCTCTCCGCTGGTAGGGTCCACCGCCGCGTAGAGGTAAGTCCACTTGTAGGCACGCCTCATGATCCAGGGCGGGCGAAACCCTGCGGGGCAATAGCGTCTCCTATGCCAGTTGATCAACCCAAAGCGTGCTTCGTCGAAGGCCAAGACCTTCAGCGGCTTCTTCTCCGGGCTGCCCTCGCCGCCGATGGTCCGCCTTACTTCGCCAGCGAAGTTTTTTTGAAAGCCTCCTGCTCTTCGGTGTCGGCCTTCTCGTGGCGGAGGCGCCCCGTCTTGAGCTTCACCTTGCGCCGTCTTAGGAGTTGGCCCACGCTTTCCGGATGAGCGTAGTCGATGCCTCTGTTGAGGAGGAACCGATGCGCCTGGGCGATGGTAGCTATCTGGCCTTCCTTCATGGCTTCTTCGAGCGCTTCGAACGCTTCATCGGTGACCAGCTCTTTAGGACCACGCTCATGGACCCTGCTGACCAAAAGCTCTTTGAGAGCGCCTTCTCTGTAGCTGGCGAACCACCTCTGGCACTGACGCCAGCTGTAGCCTAAGGCTTCGGCTGCTTGCTCCAGATTGCGACACTCTCCCGACTTAAGGAGCCTGAGCATCCTCACTCGATGGAACAGGTGGCTGTAGCGATGGCGCTTTTCGAGCTTCTCTAGCTCTTCCTGGCCTTCCTCGATTACCTGTGGGTAGTCAATCTTTGGCATAGCTTTATTATGCCATTAGTTAGCTGGATCGGTATAAGATTGCGCGCAAGCGTTGCCACTCTATGATCGCGAAGGATGAGTGACTCACCTGTTGGCGTATACTCGCCTTTTGATCTCAGCCAGTCATCGAGCTTCTTGAGCACATTATCTTGCAAATTGGCAGCGAGCGGTGTCTCAAACGAGTAGGTTGCCAACTGTCGCATACTCATTCCCTAACTGTCGACCATAGGAGGGGTCATTATGCCACTATGGGCAGTAGTGCATGTTTAGGCAAAAGCTGCGTCACAGTATTCGCTTACCTGACCCGGCTATGTCCCTCGAACTGACGCAAACCTTCTCCCTAACAAATCCTGGGCAGCGGATCACCGACAAGCATGTCTATCATGCGGGTGCCGCCGAACCCTGTGTGCATGAGGACCATTCGCGCGGGCTCTTCTCGGATCTCGCCGATGATCTGGGAGTCCTCGCCACCGTCGGTGTTACGCAGCGCTTCGAGGGCGGCGTCTGCTGCTTCGGAAGAGACGATGGCGAGCAGCTTGCCCTCGTTGGCGACGTAGAGGGGGTCTATGCCCAGGATCTCGCACGCCCCATGCACCACGTCCCGTATGGGGAGCCGCTCTTCCCACATCGCGACGCCATATCCCGAGTCGCGGGCAAGCTCGTTCAGGACCGTCCCTACACCGCCCCGCGTGGGGTCTCGCATGAAGCGCAACTCCGACCCCGCAGCGTCCTTGAGTGCCTTCACCAGCGGGGTGAGTGGCTGGGTATCGGAGAGAACCTCGGCTTCCAGCTCCAGGTCACCACGCGCGATCAGGATGGCCGCCCCGTGATCTCCTATAGTACCGGAGCAGAGGATCTTGTCCCCCGGCCGCACCGAAGCCGTGGAGAAGACACACTCCGGGTCCGCGACTCCCACCCCGGTAGTGATAACGTAGAGCCCGTCGCCCTTCCCGCGCTCGACTACTTTCGTATCTCCCGTAGCGATAGAGACCCCGGCCCGCGCAGCAGCGTTTGCCATCGCCTCCACTTCGTGGGTCAGCACCTCGGTTTCGAGCCCCTCTTCAATAATGAGCGCGGCAGAGAGCCCTATAGGGGTGGCCCCCGAGACCGCCAGGTCGTTCACGGTCCCGTTGACCGCGAGTTCCCCGATGGAACCGCCGGGGAAGACCAGCGGACGCACCACGAAGGAATCGGTGGTCATGGCCAGTTGAGCGTCCCCGAAGGGCAGGAGTGCCGCGTCTGAGAGCGGCGCGAGCGCCGGGTTGTTGAATGCCGGCAGCAAGAGGCCCTCTATTAGCTTGTGGGTCGCCTTGCCCCCGGCCCCGTGGCTCATGTCTATGCGCGGAGCGGTGAACTTCGGTGGCCGGCGGCGGCTCTGCTCCAGCGCGTCGAGGACGCGTTGTTCTCTCTGTTCGCTCACTTCCTGGACCCTATCTCGACCTTCTCGAACGACTTGCGGCCGAAGTTGTAGTAGGCGGCGCAGGCACCTTCGGAGGAGACCATGAGCGCACCCAAAGGACGCTCCGGCGTGCAGGCCGTACCGAAAACCCTGCACTCATGGGGTTTGAGCACGCCCTTCAAGACCTCCCCGCACTGGCAGGCCTTCGGGTCCGCCACCCGCACGCCCGGCGTAGAGTAGCGCAGCTCGGCGTCGAAGTCCGCGTAGGCCGGGGAGAGCTTGAGCGCCGACTGGGCAATAAAGCCCAGGCCCCGCCACTCGAAGTACGGTCGTAGCTCGAAGACCTCGGCCATGCTCTTGAGGGCCTGCAGGTTCCCCTCCCAGGGGACGACCCGGCCGTACTGGTTCTCGACCTCGCAGCGCCCATCTTCGAGCTGACGCATGAGCATCAGGATAGACTGCAAGAGATCCAGCGGCTCGAACCCTGCCACCACGCACGGCTTGTCGTAATCGGCCGACATGAACTCGTAGGGCCTGCAGCCGATCACCGTCGATACGTGCCCCGGCCCGATAAACGCGTCCAGGCGCAGGTCCGGCGAGTCAAGGAGCGCCCGTACCGGTGGCACGATGGTGACGTGGTTGCAGAAGACGGAGAAGTTCTCGATTCCCTCCTTCTTGGCCCGTTGGAGGGTGAGCGCCGTGGAGGGGGCCGTGGTCTCGAAACCTATGGCGTAGAAGACCACTTCTCTCTCCGGGTTCTCGCGGGCGATGCGCAGGGCGTCCAGCGGCGAGTAGACCATCCGGATGTCGGCGCCTTCGGCCTTGATCTCCAGCAGGTTCCCCCTGGATCCCGGCACCCGCATCATGTCCCCGAAGCAGGTGAAGATGACTTCGGGGCGTTCGGCGATCTCTATGCCCTCGTCCACGCGGCCCATCGGCAGCACGCAGACTGGGCAGCCCGGCCCATGCACGAGCTCTACCTGATCCGGCAACAGGTCTTTTATGCCGTGCCGGTAGATGGTGTGAGTGTGCCCCCCGCAGACTTCCATGATCTTGTAGTGCCGGTCCGGGTCAGTGATCGAGGCGATCCCTGCCGCCACCGCCCGTGCGAGCTCACCATCCCTGAACTCATCTACGTACTTCACTAAAATCCTCCTCCTGTGCCGCAACCTTCCCGATGGCTACCCCACCATGCGTCAGCAGAACCTCTCCCACTCGCACCGGCACCACCAACTCCACTGCTATCCGCGCCCGGTTGCCGGCGGTATCCTCGCAGAGGGCGTCATCCCCCTCCATGGAGACCACCCGCACCGGGATACCGGCGTCGGAGCAGGTGACGCACCCGTCGTGGTCCAATGTACAGTAGCCTGGCAGCATCGACTCTTCTTCACGCACGGCTACTCTATCTGGGACGCCTTGAGCTCCTCCAACTCCTGCTCGTATTCCTCGCCGATCTGCTCCAGAGCCCGCAGGGCGGTGTGCGCCTCGGCTTCATCGAGCTTGGACATGGCGAAGCCCACATGGATGAGCACCCAATCCCCAACCTCTATCCTTTCCTCATCGTAATGAACCAGGCCGATGTTTATGTTCCTCCGAACTCCCCCTACCTCAGCCTTTGCCAGGTAGATATCCTCGTCCAGGATCTCGACTATCTGGCCCGGTATCCCCAAACACATGTCTCTCTGCTCCTATCCCTTTTGAACAGAACTATTCGCCAGCACCGCTTGACCTAAAGCGAGCCCACCGTCGTTGGCCGGCACCCGCTGGTGCCGGTAGACTGTGAAGCCCTTCCCTGCCAGTAACTCTACCACCTGATTCAAGAGTAACAAGTTCTGGAAGGTTCCGCCGGAGAGCGCAACCGTGCTTACTCCACCTGCCTCCCGGATCCGCTCGCAACCAGCGACGACCACTTCCGCCATCGTACCGTGAAACTTAGAAGATATCTCCCCGACCTCACGCCCGGCTACGAGATCCTCTACTACCCTGCTCAGGATCTCGCGTGTCTCCACTACCCAACCCTCGCCTTCGTCTCGCAGCCGGAACGGATAACTCTGGCTCACCGGACCGCCCGCGGCCAGCTCAAGCTCTATCGCCGCCTGCCCCTCATAGGTGGTTCGTCGGGAACCCGGTACTCCGACGAGAGCAGCCACAACATCGAAGAGTCGTCCCGCGCTGGAGGTCGGCGGGGTATTCAGCTTGCGCTCCACGAGCCGGCTTATGAGACGCACGTTCCGTTCCCCTGCCCGCCACACCGCTCCGAGCCGGAGCTTCAAGACCTCCTCCTCGCCGTAGAGCACGATGAGCTGGGCGAGTGCCATACGCCACGGCTCCCGGATAGCGGCCGTCCCACCCGGCATTGGAGCGTACTCCAGGTGCGCCCGGCGCACGAACCCCTCCTGAATGCTCCCTT
The DNA here is from genome assembly GCA_902806075.1 of uncultured Rubrobacteraceae bacterium. Taxonomy (GTDB): domain Bacteria; phylum Actinomycetota; class Rubrobacteria; order Rubrobacterales; family Rubrobacteraceae; genus Rubrobacter_F. Next base: position 5,313 of record CADCVG010000023.1, on the reverse strand, counting down.
CGAAGAACTCCCCGCCCCAGACGGCCCCGTCCGTCCCGTAACCAGTCCCGTCCAGCGCCACCCCGATAACCCGCTCCTCGACCGGGCGCTCGTTATCCGCCATGCAGCTGGCGACGTGGGCGTGATGGTGCTGCACGCCCACCGCCAGGAGCCCCGCGTCCTCCAGCTCGCGAGCGTACTTGGTGGAGAGATATTCCGGATGCAGGTCGTAGGCCACCAGCTCAGGCTGCACGTCGAAGAGCCGACAGTAGTGTTCTACCCCCTCCTGGAAGGACCGCAGAGTCTCGTAGTTCTCCAGGTCCCCGATGTGGTGGCTTAGGAAGACGTGGCGCTCTTTAGCTACGCAGAAGGTGTTCTTGAGCTCTCCCCCGCAGGCAAGGGTATGTTGGTCGAAGCTCTCCGCCATCCCCAGCGGCGCCGGAGCGTAGCCCCGGGAGCGCCGGAGCTGGTAGGTCTTCTCTCCCGTGACCCGCACCACGCTGTCGTCGCAGCGCATGTGGATGGGGCGGTCGTGAACCAGGAAGAAGTCGGCTATGTCTCCCAACTGTTCGAAGGCTTCCTCGTCGCGATAGGCAATCGGCTCGTCGGAGTTGTTGCCGCTGGTCATGACGAGCGGCCTACCCGCGTCGTGCAAGAGCAGGTGGTGAAGTGGCGTGTAGACGAGCATGACGCCTAAAGTGTTCTGGCGTGGCGCTACCTCCTCGGCTACCCCGCTGTCTTCCAGGCGTTCCAGGAGCACTATCGGGCGTGCCGGAGAGGTGAGCAGCCGCTCCTCCTCCGGCCCCACCCGGCACAGCTCCCGTACCTGATCGAGATCCCGGGCCATGAGCGCGAAGGGCTTGTCCTGGCGCACCTTACGGCCCCGTAAAGTCCTCACCGCTTTGGCGTCGAACGGGTCGCAGGCTAGATGGTAGCCTCCCAGCCCCTTGATCGCCACGATGGCCCGCCCGCGCAGTATCTGCGCTGTCCGAAGGATAGAGTCCCCCGGCTTGACGTGCAGCTCGTGGCCGAAACGGTCCAGGAGCCGCACCCGAGGTCCGCAGGCCGGGCAGGCGTTGGGCTGGGCGTGGAAGCGGCGGTCCGACGGGTCGTCGTACTCCCGCTGGCACTCGGGGCACATCTCGAAGTGGGCCATGGTGGTCATGGCCCGGTCGTAAGGGACCGAGCGCGTTATGGTGAACCGCGGGCCGCAGTTCGTACAGTTAGTGAACGGATATCGGTAACGCCGGTCCGTGGGGTCGGAGATCTCCGCCAGACAATCCTCGCAGGTGGCTACGTCCGGAGAGATCAAGGCCCGCCGCCGGGCTCCCTCCCGGCTCTCTTCTATCCGAAACTCTCTCTCTCCTCGCACCGCGAGCGGCCGCCAGGTTACCGCCTCGACGACGGCCAGCGGCGGAGCCTCCTCCTCTATCTCGCGCAGAAAGAGGTTCAGTTCCTCCAGGGAGCCCTCCACTTCGATATGGACTCCCTCAGCATCGTTGCGCACCAGCCCTGCCAGTCCATGCCGCCTTGCCAGAGCGTAGATAAAGGGCCGGAACCCCACGCCCTGCACGATGCCTCGTACGGAGATCTCCCGACGCTCTTGGGTGGGCGTTCTCACAGCACTGGGCCTCTCGCCGGTCCAGCGACCGGCCCTTGCGGGCGTGCGAGAGCCTCCGCAACACTTCTCCGCGCCGATTTACTCAAGCTCATTCACGGCTCGTGCTCCTTGGCTGGTGCGCACGACGGTACGTACACTCACTACTTCGGATCCTACATCGCCTTGATCTTCAGGTACCTCTGGATGCTTGGCCATTCAGCGGCCACCGCAGCCACGGCTCCCAGCATCAAGCCAAAGAGTAACAACTTCCCTTTCATATCGACTCACCTCCTTTCCGTCGAAAAAGACCAGGCCTAGCTTCCGGGACGAACCTTATCGCCCTCTCCGTTTATCTCCTCCACCAGCGACTCCACCAGTTTCACGGCCTCATCCACCGCCGCGCGCACCGGCTCGCTCAACTCCATTAGCATATCGTCGTAGTCTTCCCCGCTCACGACCACCTGCGGTTCGCAGCCCACCACGAGGGTGCGGGTTGGCCTGGCGCCGAGCGTGCGAGCTAGTTTGATCACCTTGACGGGGTCCATCCCGTGGGTGTCCAGCGTCACCTCCCCATCCTCCTCGATCTCCGGCTCGAGGAGGTAGACCGTACCCGGCCTCTCACCCCGCGGGGCGATGTCGACGAAGACGACGAGATCGTAATCCTCCTGCAGGGCGTAGACCAGGTCCATCCCCCGAATACCGAAATCCACAACCTCGACGCCCTCCGGCAGCGCGCGCCCGGCGAGCCGCTTCACCACCTCGACCCCGAAACCGTCGTCGCCCAGAAATATGTTGCCGACACCGGCGATCAGGATACGCTTACTCATGAGGGATCTCGAAGTCAAGTGGCTCGACCTCCTCGGGGGAGAAGAAGAACCTGTGTCCGAGGATGCGGTCTCCCCCCAGGTCCCTGCCTGGATCGTCCTCCAGCGTGACCGCAATATGGATCCGGTCCTCGTAGTCTTGCTCTATGTTCTCGACGAACGCGATCTTTCCCTTGAGAGCGATGTCCATGATGTCCCCGCCGGAGCGAGGCCAGAGCAGGACCCGACTCCCCTTCTTCAGCTCGACACCGCCCACGGTCACGCTCTGAAGCGCGGGTTTTTCCTCATACTCCCGGAAGAAGAAGTCCACCCTACTCCCTCAGCATCCGGAACTCCCGGACGGCCCCATGCAGGTTCATAAGCTCCTCGTTCGAGAGAGACTCGGTCCTCTCCAGGATCTCCCGCGCCCGCGGATCGGAGGCGCGCATCTCTTCTTTCTCCTTGTCGGTGAGGGTAAGAATATTCAGGACGAGCAACTGGTCTATCTCGCCCCCGTCGAAAAAATCACCGGGGCTCTCTGGAGCGATCCGGGGGTAGTCGGAGAGAATGATCGGCGAGGAGAGCAGCATGCCCCGCTCCCCTTCTTCTCCAACCAACACCGGCCACGTCTTCAGGTTCTCGCACCCTTCCGCGGCCTCCTGCAGCTCCTCCGGCGGGTCCGTCAGCGAGACGAACTCTCCCGCTTCTACTTCCAGTGTGGTGTGGGTCGAGGCGAAGGTCTGCCTAAGGGTGCTCTCCCGATCCTCGCCTCCCCACGGAGTCGTGTTGGTTATCCTGACCGTTACCCTGAAGGTTCCTTTATGCAGGGGCTCGGCCTCTACCTCCACCGTTCCGCACACCGTGCGCCAGCTGCGTATCAGAGCCCCCACGACCTCTCCGGTGGAATCCGCTAGCGGTTCCTCCGTGCTCCCTCCAGGGATGTCTATCCCTACCCGCATGGGCGATTCCAGCAGCTCGGAGAGTTTGAACCGTCCGACCGCTATCTCTCGCTCGGTCGCCTCGTCCCACGACAGGTAAAGCTCTCCCCCGAGCCGCAGTTCCTCCACGAATTCGAGGGTCTCGCCCCTCTTTTCGCCGACCTTCCGCTCGGTGACGTGTAGGAAACGAACTTTCACCTCGACTGTGGACTCTTCATCTCCCAACACAAGGCACTGGGTCTGCATGATCCAGGGGTCATCCTCGCCCCTGGCCTCGCTGTAGGCCCGCGGATACACCCCTCCGAACGTCCAGCGCTGCTGGTTTTTTCTCGCCGACCGGCGGTACGGATAGAGGAGGTAGCCCTCGTAGAGCACCGCCTCGGCGATCTTCTTCACCGCGTCCACTTACCGCTCCACCTCCTGCTCGCTGGCGCGCAGCAGTGCCTCTACCGCGGCTTCCCAGGTCGGGAGTCCCATGCGAACCTTATAATCGTAGAGTCGATCGAAAGCCTCTTTGTGAAGCCGGATCCAGGCACTGTTGGGGAAATAACGCTCCATCATCTCCTTCCACACCCGGACCGGCAACCGGAACTCCGCCTCTTTCTCCCAGGAGATCCGGTCAACCTGTAACCTCCCGCCCTCCCCCGCGTAGAAGACCGTACCGCTAAACAAGAATTCTAGAGGAATCTCGCCATCCTCGAGAGCATAGAAGTACTTGGCCGCGACCACCTCGAGGTCGTAGGTACACGGAACGGGCATGTCGACGACCGTGCTCTCGGTAAACGGAGAAATCTGTAGAGTGGTGTGAGTCCACAACAGGCTCCGCAACGTATTTCTCCACCTGTGCGGCTCGCCGAATAACTCCAGGAGCCGTTCTTGCTCCGCCGTTTCATAGTGCCGCTGATTTGCCGCGATCCGGATCTGGGTGTTGAGGGCGACGGAGCGGATAGGCTCTTCTTCCGGGTTCTCGATGCGCAGCTTGAAGAGAAGGCTCGGAACGGCCGCGTATTCGAGGACCTTGGCGCCCATCACCTCGAAGTTCAGGTCAGGCATAGAACTTCTTCAACTTTCGCTGGGCCACCGCAACGAACTTCTTCTTGCGGCTGCCGAGGTTTTTACTGCCGATTAGCCAAAACAGTTTGTCTACGTTATATGGGCTTACACCGACGTTAAGCGCCACCCTGTCTACCGCTTTGAATACTTCGTAGTCGCTCGCTCCGTCTGGGCAAAGGCCGAGCGCAGGGAAGATTTCTTTGATGTGGATGTCGGGCTTGGAAAAGTTATCGTAACCAAGTTCCTTCAAGAAATCACAAGCCAGAGCGAAGCCCAATCCGTCAACCTCCTCCGCCACGAGCAATGGTAGGGCTAATCTAACCTGCTTATCATCGAAGAAGCCAACCCACTCGTAGAAGTCTTCTGCCGACGAAAATTGCGACAAGAACTTTGCGCCGGAGAGAATAGTCTGACAATACTTCGGCCAAAGCCCCCTAGAAGTCCAGTTGATGTCGTCCAGATCGAGTTTATCCGCTATTTCTTCCAAGACTTCCCACTCAGAAGAGTATTTTTCGAGCACGAGCACCGGATTAAAGTCGCACAAGAGCGGTCCAAGATTATGCACTCCGCCGATGCGGTCGCCAATCACCTTTGGTTTCATGTGGGCGTTTTGTGCCGACCTCAGTATCCGAAAGTATAGTTCCTCTACTGTTTCGGGTCGATCCTCTATGGAAATGTTCAACTCTCTCTCAAGCGATTCTGGCGTAAAACCCTCCACATCTGACCGCAGGAGAAAATCCTTCGCCAGCTTGTAGGCGGCTTTGTCAAGCCCTGGTTGGCCCACTTTAGTTAGGCCGGTGGCATGTTCGGACTATTGGGATCTATCGGGTTCCTCTTCTCGGCGTTGATGCTCGTGGACATTCTGGCCGTAGCCCTGGCGGTAGGCTTTCCTGCTCCACTCTCCCCGGTGTACTCGATGCCGGGGTCTTCCTCGATACCA
>CADCVG010000022.1 GCA_902806075.1 uncultured Rubrobacteraceae bacterium | reverse complement strand
CCGAGAGCGGTAGACGGACGGTAAACGTGGAGCCCTCACCCGGGACGCTCTCGACCTCGATGTGCCCCCCCAGGGCTTCCACAGTCTCCTGGGCTATAGAGAGCCCAAGCCCGGAGCCCTCGCCCGTCCGGGAGCTTTCGGCACGGTAGAAGCGCTCAAAGACGTGAGGCAGAGCGTCTTGGGCGATCCCTATGCCCTCATCGGCGACACGGAGGACGGCCTCCCGGCTTTCGCGGTTCACGGAGACCAAGATCCTCTTCCCCAGAGGCGTGTGTTTCACGGCGTTGGAGAGCAGGTTCGAGACTACCCTCCTAAGAGCCTCCTGAGCGGTGAGTACAGGAACAGCCAAGCCATTGGATACAAACTCGAGCCGTCGTCCCGGGTAGTTGCCCGCCACCTCGCGAGCCAGCGCGGCCAGGTCAACGAGCTCTTCGGGCATCTCCCGCCGGGCGTCGAGGCGTGCCAGGACGAGCAGATCCTCCACCAGACGAGCCATCCGTCCGCCCTCCTCCTTGATGGCTCCGAGAGCCCGGTGACGAACCGCTGGATCTGTGTCTCCGCTCTCTTCCAGCACGTCCAGGTAGCCGAGCACGGAGGTCAGAGGGGTGCGGAGCTCGTGAGAGGCGTCCGCCACGAAGCGCCTGAGGGTCTCTTTCGACTCGCGCTCGGCCTCGAAGAGCCTCTCCAGGCTCTCGGCCATCGCGTCGAACGAGCTCGCCACCTCCCCGACCTCATCCTGCCGGCTCTTGAGATCCGGCAGGTTCACCCGGCTTCCCAGCCTCCCCTGCCTGAGCTCCCCGGCGACAGCGCTCACGCTCTTGAGCGGTTTCAAGGCCCGCCCCGCCAGCTTGGGTCCGAAGCCCACCATTAGCGCGAGGGCTACCACCACCGCCACCGCTTCGATCAGGAAGAGCCTCCGGAGCAACGGATCCCACACAGGAAGCTCCGCGTAGACCTCGCCGGTCGCGCTAGGCCTCTCTTCAGAGGTGAAAGTAGTCGCGAGGTAGCGTCCCTCTCGCCGGACTTCGGGATATAAGGCATCGGAGAAGACCTCGGGCGGTTCCTCTGCGTCTGACGACGCTGCCAACACTTCACCTTTGGCGTTCCTAATAACCACCTGGACGTCCTGCCTTCGCACCTCCCCAATCGCGAAGACCGTCCGAACGTCCCTCTGACGTATGTCTCCGACCGCAGAATCGGGGGAGCCGGTCTCCTCCAGGATCTGGCTGGCGGAGTTGGCCGTGTCCCTGATATCAGCCTCTCGGACGTCGAGGAGCGAGGCCCTGACGCTCAGGTACAGAATGGACGCTAGGAGAATGAGGATCGCCGCGGCCATCCCGCCGTACCAGAGCGTCAGCCGCCAGCGAAGCGTACGCAAGATTCTCTATCTCCCTAACCGATACCCGGAGCCGCGGATCGTTTGGATCAGGTCGAGCTCCCCAGGCGCGTTGAGTTTTTTCCGAAGGTAGGAGATATACGCCTCTACTACGTTGGAGTCTCCGTAATCGTAGCCCCAGACGGCCTCTAGGAGCTGATTTTTTGAGAGAACCTGCCGGGGATGCTCCATAAAGAAGCGTAACAAGGCGAACTCCCTTGCCGTAAGGTCCACCGGGCGGCCGTTCCGGCGCACCTCCCGGGTGGCCTGGTCCAGCGTGAGGTCCGCGTGGCTCAACGTCCGGCCCGCAGGGGCACCGCTGCGCCTGAGTAGGGCGACCACCCGCGCCGCAAGCTCCTCGAAGGCGAAGGGCTTCACCACGTAGTCGTCGGCGCCCAGGTTGAGGCCGTCCACCCTGTACTTCACCTCGTCGCGAGCGCTCAGGATCAAGATAGGAACGTTGCTCCTGGCCCTGGTCCTCCGGCAAACCTCGAGCCCGGAGAGCCCCGGGAGCATGAGGTCCAACACCATCACATCCGGCTGGAATTCTTCGAGGTACTTCAGAGCGGCCGGGCCGTTCGGGGCTCCTTTTACCTCCATCCCTCGCCCCTCCAGACCCATGGCGACGAAGTCGACGATGTGCCGCTCGTCGTCCACCACCAGCACCCGGGGTCGCCGACTCTCCATAGAGACCGATTGTAATAGACGGGAGCGACCAACACGGAGCACTCCGCCACAGGCTGGACTCTCTGTCAGCAGGACCACCGGTGATCCTCGGGTTGAAGATCGAGCCCCAGACCTTCCTGGTATCGATCCTGGCGTCGAGGGGTAAAAGACTATACGTTGGGCAGACCAGACAACCCAGGAGGCAAATGTGGAAGGTACGATGAAGCGCCGCCAGTTTGAGGAGGCCATACGGAACGTGGTCGCCAAGCTAAGCCGGGAAGGCAAGGACCGTATCGAGAGGACTCACGTAGAAGAGATCGGGGGACAGTGCGGGCTGGACCCCGAGGAGGCCCGCGAGCTGTTCGTAGACTCCAGGGGTGATATATGGAAGGGCGAGTTCGTCGAGAGCGACGAGGAGCCGGGCTGGGAGGCGGTCAGGCTGGAGAGCGTTCCCTCTTCCGCGGCGGACGCCCCCGACGACCTTGGCGTCTAGCTCGAAGCGGCTCGTCCGACCGCCCGTAAGCCTCACGGCGAGCACCGGCTGCAAGATCGTACCTTAGGGCGATCCGGACCCTGCTTTTGAAGGACGCGGCTCCGCACAACGGGGAGCGGTGGCGACGGCCTGCCGCTCCCCGTTCTTACGGGGCTTCCTCAAAAGGTCCCCAACCCGCCCGTCCAGTCGCTTCGAAACTGCACCGCCGGAGCCGGTGCACCAGGATCAAGACCTCTCGCCCACCCGATAGCACGACATGTTCCTCCGTCGATGAACGAAAGCCTCTCTCCCGCATCATCTCCAGAAAGGTTGGGGTGTTTTTGCGGCGGGGATCCGCTAGAAGGATCTCACCACCGGGGGCGAGGAGAGCGGGGATCAGGGCCGCGAGCGCCGGAACGTTCCTGGCCTCGTAGAGCACGTCCGCGGCGAGCACGAGGTCGAAGAGGCCCAAACCTCCAGCTTCGTGAACGTGCCAGTCGAGCAGCCGGACCCCGGGCTCTTGCACCTCAAGGTTCACGCGAGCGTTGTAGCGGACGAAGTCGAGAGCGGCCTCGTAGTGGTCGGTAGCGGTAACTCTGGCCCCGCTGGCGAGGGCGACGACGGCCGGTAGTCCGACGCCGCAGCCAAGCTCGAGCACACGCCTGCCCGCGAGGTTCTCTCCGGAGATGTGCCGGGCGAGAGCCACGGCGCTCGGCCAGAGTTCGGCCCAGTATGGAAGCCGCTCGTCCCGAGCGAAGTCCTCCTCATCTATGAGGGCGTCAGCCGCTGCGGGGTGTGTAACGCGGTAGACGTGTCCCCCAACTTCGACCGTAGCTTCGGTCAGACGGGTACGACCCCGGACGTGCGAAGCGAGGCGTGCCCGGAGCTTATCCAGCTCGTCGTCTCTGAGGAGAGGTTCTTCTATCTGGTGACGGAGGGTTCGGCCCACGGCTCGACGCCCGCTTCGGCGTCTGCCGCTCCGGCGTCCGCCATTTCGGCGCGGACGACGCGAGTCTCGCGCTCTTTGGCGGCTATCTGGGCGATGGTGTAGCGGCCGAAGACACTTTCGAGGGCGATGCGAGCCTCGTCCCAGATCTCGCTAGTCGCGCACAGCGGAGCTTCGGTGATGTAGCAGGTCCCGCCGGCCGAGCAGCGCGCCGGACGAACCTCGCCGTCCAGGATCTCTACGACGTCGAGGATGGTGATCTCCTCGGGCGGCACGGCGAAGCAGAACCCTCCGTGCGCGCCGCGACGGCTCTCCAGGATACCCGAACGCCTGAGGTCGCCGAAGATCTGCTCGAGGAACCTCTCGGGGATGCGCTGTCTACGCGCTACCTCATAGACGCCCATGGGCGACCCACAGTCGTCGAGCGCGAGCTCCATGAGCGCCCGCACCGCATATTTACTCTTCTGCGTAAGCCTTAGATTGGACAAACGACCACCTGTTCATAAACCTACGTCCCGATTGTAGCATATAACTACTAACTACGAGACCGGTATGATCTTCCGGTTAGTCGTCGTACTGGTCTATCTTGCGGTTGCGATACTGGCTCATGGCGCTCTCCATACGCTCGCCGGTGACCAGGAAAACGGTGCGCCCGCCGACATCAACCCCGTGGTCGGCGATGCGTTCGAGGTAGTGGACGGTAAGGGCGGCTCGGACACGCCATTCGGGGGCACCGCCCCCCTCCCCCTTGCCCGGGTTTACCGCGAGGTTCATCGCCTCGGAGTAGAGCAGGTCCACCTTATCGTCGGCGGCTTCGAGGTCACGAGCGCGCTCTATGTCGCGGCTCTCGAAGACGTTGAGCCCCTCGTGGAATAAGTCGCGTGCCCCCCGGGACATCTCGAAGAGGGCGGCGTCGAGGTCGGGGTCGCGCTCGGCGTCGGCGGTCTCGGCGACCGCGCGGCAGATGTGCTCGCACAGGGTACCGGCGCGCACCAGATGGTTAGTCACGGCCTGGACCGTGTAGATCAGCCTCAGGTCCCGCGCCACGGGGGCCTGACGAGCCTGCAAGACCATGCACTCCTCGTCGATCTCCTCCCCCCGTTCCTTATAGCGGGAGTCGATACCAAGCTCCCTGCCCGCTACCTCGGCGTCGTGCTTTTCGAGCGCCTCGACCATCGTGTCCAGGCTCGACTCGACCTCGCGGCCGAGCGCCAAGACCTCGCCCACTAACCGATCTAGCTCCTGTTGAAAAGTCTCGCGGGGCATAAAAGGTTCCTATCCGAAGCGTCCGGTCACGTAGTCTTCCGTCTCCTTACGACTCGGGGAAGAGAAGATCTTGGTCGTCTCGTCGAACTCCCACAGCCGGCCCGGGTCCCCCATGTTCTCGATGTAGAAGAAGCCTGTGTAGTCCGAGATGCGCGCCGCCTGCTGCATGTTGTGCGTCACGATCACCACGGTGTAGCGCTCCTTGAGGTCCTGCATGGTGTCCTCGATCTTCTGGGTCGAGACCGGGTCCAGCGCACTCGCCGGCTCGTCCATCAGGATCACCTCGGGCTCCACCGCGAGCGTCCGGGCGATGACCAGCCGCTGCTGCTGGCCGCCCGAGAGATCGAACCCGCTCTTCTTGAGCTTGTCCTTGACCTCGTCCCACAGGGCCGCCCGCTTCAAGGACCGCTCCACCAGCTCGTCCATGTCGCCCTTGTAGCCGTTGATCCGGGCCCCCCACGCCACGTTCTCGTAGATGGACTTGGAGAAGGGGTTCGGCTTCTGGAAGACCATCCCGATCCTGCGCCTGATGGTCACGGGATCCGTGCCCTTTGCGTAGATGTCCTGGTCCCCAAGCAGAACCTCCCCCTCCGTTCGGGCATTCGGGATCACCTCGTGCATCCGGTTCAGACACCGGATAAACGTGCTCTTCCCGCACCCAGATGGACCGATGAGGGCCGTGACCTTGTTCGGTCGGATCTCCATGCTAACGTCCGTGACGGCCTTGAACGAGCCGTAGTACGCCGAGAGACCCTCGATCTTCATACCCAAAGTCGAGGCCTCCGGCACAGTGGAAGCCTGTCCCCCCTGGTCCCCACCGATGCCGGACCTCTCACCTGAAACTTCGGACAACGACCGTACCTCCCTGACCTCTCTAGTCTCTTTTCTCCTGGAACCCATTCTCGCACCGTCCTTCTTACTAAAGCTACCCTAAAATGCCTACGCTCGCCTCTGATACCTGTTCCGCAGCCAGATGGCGATCGAGTTCGTCAGCAGCAGCACGGCCATCAAGACGACTATGCCGGCGGCGGCGGCGGTCTGGAACCCCGGCTGCGGCTGGGAGACCCAGGAGTAGATCTGGATGGGAAGCGCGCTGTAAGCGGTAAGCGGGCTGTCGGGAGCGAAGGTTATGTAGGTCGCGGCCCCCACAACGATCAGGGGCGCCGTCTCGCCTATAGCGCGGGAGAGCGCGAGTATCGTCCCGGTAAGCGCACCGGGAAGGGCCATCGGCAACAGGTGGCTCTTTATTACCTCCCAGCGGGTAGCCCCCAGAGCATAGCCTCCCTCGCGCACGGCGCCCGGGATGGTACGCAGGGCCTCCCGCGTGGCGATTATGATGACGGGCAGGATGAGCAGGCTCAAGGTCAGGGCGCCGGACAGGATGCTCTGCCCGCCGGTTATATCTCCCAGCAGGTTCACGAATATGCCCAGGCCGAGCAAGCCGTAGATTATCGATGGTACGCCGGCCAGGTTGGAGATGTTCACCTCGATCAGGCGGGTCAGCCAGTTGTCGGGGGCGTACTCCTCCAGGTAGATGGCCGCCCCGATGCCCAGAGGGACGCTTATAATCGCCGTGAGCGCCAGCAGCCACAGCGAACCGAGCAAGGCCGGGTAGATACCCGAGCTCTCCGGAAAGACCGAGGCGAAGCTGGTAAGGAAGTCCCAGCTAAGGCGCGGTAGCCCGTCCCGGGCGATGTCCACCAGCAAGACCACCAGCACGACCAGCCCGACCATGGTAGCGGCGAACACGAGGACCGCAAACACCCAGTCCAGCGCGTGCCGCATGGACGTGGAACTCTCGAAGACCGGCCCTCCCTCCGGCCCGCCCTTTCGCGTGGTCTGGGTACCGCTCTTCGTTGCCACTAGTAGGCCTCCCTAAAGCGCCGCACGAACATGTAGCTGATGATGTTCAGTATCAGGGTCATCACGAACAGGGTCGAGCCGACAGCGAAGATCGTGTTGTACACCGTCGTGCCCGTGGCCGTGTCCCCAGAGGCTACCTGGACTATAAAGGCCGTCATGGTCTGCACCGGCTGCAGGGGATTGGCGGTCAACTGCGCGAGGTTCCCCGCGGCGACGGCCACGATCATGGTCTCCCCTATGGCCCGGGAGATTCCGAGGATGGTAGCCGCGACTATGCCCGACAGGGCGGCCGGAACGACGACCCGGGTAGCCGTCTCACGTTTGGTGGCCCCGAGGGCGTAGGCTCCTTCCCGCAAGGATCTCGGCACCGCGTAGATTGCGTCCTCGCTCACGGAGGCTATGGTCGGGATGATCATCACGCCCATCACCAGCCCCGCGCTCAAGGCGTTGAAGATCGCCATCTCCGGGAAGATGGTGGCGCGCAAGAGCGGCGTGACGAAAGTCAGGGCGAAGTAGCCGTAGACGATGGTCGGCACCCCGGCCAGTATCTCCAGCGCGGGCTTGAGCCAGCGCCTCAGGCGCGGCGAGGCGTACTCGCTCAAGAAGATGGCCGCCAGAAGCCCCACCGGCAGCGCCACGGCGATGGCGATCGCGGTGGTCAGGAGGGTGCCAGCCGCGAGCACTATGATACCGAAGCTGGGGTTGGCGAAGGAGGCCGCCCACCTGGTCGAGGTAAAGAACTCTACGATAGAGACCTCTCGGAAGAACGCCATCGTCTCGAAGATCAGGACGAAGACGATCCCGAAGGTCGTCAACACCGAGGCATAGGCGCAAGCTGCGAGCACGATCTTTACGGCCCGCTCCCGAAAGTGTCGCGACCGGCTATCCCGGTGCCAAAGCCCGGCCTCGGAACTCTGCGTGTGCTCCGCGTCTACCGCCATGTTTCCGTCCTCCAAACCGCCACTCTACCGCAAGATGCGGGGCCGGATGAACCGACCCCGCACTATGCTGCTAACCATGTCGGGAATCTATCACCTGCGAACCTACTCCGCCACCAACGCCCCTACTTCGTCTTCTCCTTCTCCTCATCCTTGCCCTTCTCCTCGCCACCGAGAGCGCCTTCGGGGTCGGTGCCCGTGGTGCGGTTCTGCAACCGCTCGCGTGCCTCTTCCTGGGCGGCCGGGGAGGGCGACGCGTACTCAGCCTGCTCGGCGAACTGGTCGAGGTTCTCCAGATAGAAGCTCACGAACTCCTCGACCGAGGGGTTCTCCTCAAGGGCCTGCGTGCTCACGTAGATGAACAGGGGCCGCGAGAGCGGGTACTCGCCGGACTGAGCCGTCTCCAAGCTGGGCGGGATGCCCTCGACGGTGAGAGCCTTGAGAATCTCCTGGTTCCTCAAGTAGTAGCTGAGCCCGAAGTACCCTAGAGCGCTCGGATCGCCGGAGACGCCCTGTACCAGAACGCTGTCGTCCTCGCTGGCCTGGTAATCCGTCCGGCTCGCACCCTCCTCGCCGCAGACCTCATCGGTGAAGTAGTCGAAGGTGCCCGACTGAGTGCCGGGGCCGTAGAGGTTGACCGGCTGGTCAGGGAACGAGGGATCCACCTGGTTGAGGTTGTCGATCTGACCTTCCGCCGGGGGGCACCAGAGCGTATTGAGCTGCTCCAGCGTTATGTTGTCGATAGGCGTTTGGGGGTTGACCACGACCGAGAGTGCATCCGTAGCTACCGGGAGCTCGATAAACTCTACGCCGTTCTCCTGGCAAGCCTGAATCTCATCTTCCTCGATCGGCCGGGATGCATCCGAGATCTGGGTGTCCCCGCTACAGAACGCCTCGAAGCCGTCGCCGGTACCAGCCCCGCCGACGGTAATATCCACGTCCGGGTTCTCCTGGTTGAACGCCTCGGCCGCCGCCTGGGTGACCGGGAGGACCGTGCTCGACCCTTCGATAGCGATCTGGCTCGACCCGCCACCACCAGAAGCTTCCGTGTCGCCACCCTTTTCCTCCTGGCCGCCTCCGCCGCCGCCACCGCAAGCGGCAAGGACCAGCGCCAATGCCAGGAGGAAGACCCCCGCTAACAGCCTCGAACGCACAACTCTACTCAAACCAACTCCTCTCTACACCGGCCAACGCCCGGACCTACCGAAGGTCCTGCTTGCGGCCATGACTCTCTGACCCGGCGGACTATAGGACATAGCACTCGAACTTTGGTTTCACTTGTGTAAACGCCACTTTAAATCTGTGTTACACGAAGCCGTTCATTCAGGTCTATCCCGGCTGGTCTCCCCACAGTGCCCCTTTGGTGACGGCCGGGAGACGCTTGAAAACCAGCGGTGGCGGTCCGGTCATGGGCCTCGCCGCCACCGCTCCTCGTCCTACTTTACTTCTTCTCTTCGTCCTTCTTTTCCTCTTCCTTCTCCTTCGTATCCTCCTTGGCTTTCGTGTCCTCCTTGGCCTTGGTAGTCTCTTCCTTCTTCTGCTCTTCCTTGCCCTTATCGTCCTTCTTCTCTTCCCCGCCACCGCCGCCGCAGCCGGCCACGATCAAGGTGAAGGCGAGGAGCAAAGCCCCATAACCCGCCTCAGACGCGCAACTCTACTCACGGATCATCTCCCCTTTCTGTCTGCCACGCCGGATGATTGCCGGGGCCACAGCGGCCCACGCTCCGGCGCTGAACGAGACATCAGGGCTATCGCAGATCATAGTATCCCGGTTCCGGCACGGGCTCTCCAGGAGGACTGTGACTATCAGACGTGGACCACGCTTATAGCCCCGGTCACGCACCAGAGGCATTCATCCGCCACACCCGGTTGGAGAACCCTTCGGTCTGCGCTGGCGCCTATGTCTTTGCAGACTCTACTAACGCTCCGGAGCAGTGTCAGGAGTTTTCGAGTTCCTGGTACGTGTCCCGGGCAGTTGGCTCATGAACGGATTAATGAGCCATTAGCGCGAACAACAGGTCCGGCCTGTCCGTGACGATCCCGTCCACTCCCAGCCCGAGGACGTGTCGCATCTCCTCCGGCTCGTTTACCGTCCACGTGGTGACACGGAGGCCCGCTCTCCTGTAGCCCTCGACCATCGCCGCGTCCAGATAGGTAGCCTGCGGCGAGACGAGGGAGGCGTCCACCGAGCGCGCTTCGGCGAGGCCGGGCGAGGCGCCGGAGAGGATCAGGCCGACGGGCAGTTTCGGCAGGGACAGCTTTACGCGGCGCAGGGTCTCGGGATCGAAGGAGATAAGGGTGACCCGTCCGGCTAGCCTGCGCTCCCGGATCAGGGCCGCCAGCTGTTCGGCAGCTTCGACCGCCTTTAGCTCGGCGTAGATGGGAAGCTCCGTGGCCTCCAACACCTCCTCGAAGGTCGGCACCCTCTCCCCCAGGCCCGCGTCGAGACGCTTGATCTCGTCAAGCCTCAGGCTCGCCACGGGGCCGCTACCGCTCGTCGTGCGGTCCACGTCCGCGTCGTGCAGGACGACAAGACATCCGTCGCGGGTGAGGCGCAAGTCGAGCTCTATGGCGTCCGCGCCCTCCACGGCGGCCCGGCGGAAGGAGCGCAGGGTGTTCTCCGGCTCCAGACCCGCCGCTCCCCGGTGCCCAATGTTGGAGGTCATCTAGAGACGGAGTCTACACGCGCCCCGCCGCCTGCTCCTTGACTTCCTGCGCGTCGGTCTCGAGCTGCTGGGCGACCTCCCCAAAGACCGTCTCGGCGGGTTCGTTACTCACGAAGATGCGCTCCAGGCCGGTCCCTATGGTGTTGTCGCCGTTGGGGATGAGGGTGCGGGCGGTGTCCTGGGGCTGGGTCTTCGGGAGCTGGTCTACGGCTACCTTGAAGTTCGGGTTCTCCTGGAAGTAGCTCTGCATCTCCGAGGACTCTTGGGCAGACTTGGTGACGGGCATATAGCCAGTCGTCGTGGACCAGAACGCGACGTTCTCGGGCCGGGCCGCGAACTTGATGAACTCGAAGGCGGCCTGCTTGCGGTCATCGGGGGCCGCCGCTAGGATCGCCACTCCGGCCCCACCTGTCGGGCAACCGAACTCTCTCTGCTCCGGCAGCATCGCCGTGCCTACCTCGAACTGAGCCGAGTCGGTTATACCGCCCAGACCGCCGGTAGACTCCATGGTCGTGGCGGCGAGGCCGTTAGCGAAGTCCAACGCCTGGTCGTCGGAGGCCATGTACGCGAGCTCGTCCTCGTGGATGAGCCTGCGCGCGAACTCGCCGGCCTCGATAGCAGGGGCCTCATCGATAAGCGCATTGAAGTCCTCGTCGGAGTAGTTGCCGCCCCACTGCCAGACGTTGCCGTGAAAGTACCAGGCGTTGTACTTGGCGGCGGTGGTGAAGGCGTGCACCTTGGGATTGCCGTCGAGGCGGATGAGGTCTTGCCCCCACTCTCGCAGCTCGTCCCACGTCTCTGGGCCGCGGTCCGGCAGCCCGGCAGCGCTGAACATGTCGCGGTTGTAGTAGAAGAGCGGCGTGCTGCGGGCGAACGGTACCCACCAGATCTCCCCCTCCCTCGTCCCCTCCCCGATCAGGGACTCCACGTAATCCTCCGGGTCCGGGTCGCCCCCCTCGAAGTAGCTCGTTAGCGGCTCAAGAGAGTCGTCTAAAAAGAACCTGTTCCACGTGACCTCGGAGAGCACGGCCATGTCCGGGACCTGTTGAGCCGCAAGCGAGGTGGCGAGCTTCTGTGCCGTCTCCTCGTAGGTGCCCTGGAACTGGTTCTCGATGAAGATGTCCTCCTGAGAGGCGTTGAAGTCGTCAACGAGCTTCTGCATGGCCTCGCCGTTCTTCTCGGCGAAGGCTGTCCAGAACACGACCCGCGTACGGCCCTGCGCCTCCTCCGGCGCCTCGCCCTCCGGCTGCTGCACGCCGCCCGCGCCGCCGCAGCCGAAGGCCGCTAAAGAGACCAGCGTGCCGCCCGACACGACCAGAAAGTTGCGCCTGCTGATGCGCCTGTTCATCGTTGTATTCTCCTCTCTTTGAGTTTCAACCCTTGGTCGCCCCTGAGGTGAGGCCGGAGACTATGTGCTTCTGCCACCGCAAGAAGAGCAGCAAGACGGGCAGGATAACGAAGATGGTCGCCGCCATGATCAGACCCCACTGGCTCGCTCCCTCCTGGTTGAAGAGGTACGAGAGACCGATAGGCAGCGTGCGCATGCCCGTCGAGTTGGTCACGATCAGGGGCCACAAAAAGTCGTTCCACTTGGTCACCACGGAGATGAGGGTCACGGTGACGATCATGGGCTTCGAGATCGGCAGGATCACGTACCACAGGGTCTGCAGGTGCGTAGCGCCATCCAGACGCGCCGCCTCCAGGATCTCGCCGGGCAGGGTGAGGAAGTGCTGGCGAAGCAGGAACGCTCCGAAGGCGACCGACGCCCCGGGCAGGATTATCCCCTGGTAGGTGTTGACCCAACCGAGCGAGGCTATGGTGAGGTAGTTGGGGAGTATGGTCACGTGAATCGGGATCATCAACGCCGCGAGCATGACTATAAAGATGATGTTCTTCCCCGGGAAGCGTAAGAACACGAGAGCGTACGCCGTCAGCAAGGCGTTCACGACCTCCAGCAGCACCCCGAAGAACGTGGCGATTATCGTGTTGAGGTAGAAACGGCCGAACGGGGCCGTGTTCCACGCCTCGGAGTAGTTGGAGAACTTGGGATCGGTGGGGACCCAGACCGGCGGGAAGGTGTATATCTCCCGCAGGTCTTTGAGGGAGGCGCTAAAGAGCCAGTACAGCGGCACGACGAAGACAAGCGCGACCAAGATCAGCAACGCGTACCGGACTACCTTGCCGCCATGAGCCCTTACCGCCGTCACTTGTAATGCACCCCGCGCTGTGCGTAACGGACCTGGAAGACCGTTATGACCAGCAGCAGCAAGAACATGACTATCGCCGCCGCCGCCGCGGTGCCGGCCCTGAAAGCGATAAATGCCTCCTGGTAGATGTACCAGATCAGGGTGGTTGTGGCGTTCACCGGCCCGCCGCCGGTCATCACGGCGATGATGTCGAAGGCCTGAAAGGAGTTGATGAACGTGGTCAGCACCACGAAAAAGGTCACCGGGGAGAGCTGCGGCAGCGTTATGTGCCGGAACAGGACCCACTTATTCGCGCCGTCTATCCGCGCGGCCTCGTAGAGGTCCTTCGAGATATTCTGCAACCCGGCCAAGTAGATCACCACGCTGAGCCCGAGGCTCTTCCAAAGGTACACGATGATAAGCGCGGGCATCGCGTACTGCGTGCTGCCGAGCCAGTCCGGTGAGGACACTCCGAAGGGCTCCAGGAAAGTCCGCATCAGTCCGTAGTTCGGGTCGAAGATGTAGGCCCACACGAGCCCGACCGCGGCCCCGCTTAGAATCACCGGCGCGAAGACGACAGAGCGCACGAAGTTGCGCCCCCGCAGCCGCTGGTTGAGCAATATGGCGATCGCCAGGC
Source organism: uncultured Rubrobacteraceae bacterium (assembly GCA_902806075.1). Taxonomy (GTDB): domain Bacteria; phylum Actinomycetota; class Rubrobacteria; order Rubrobacterales; family Rubrobacteraceae; genus Rubrobacter_F. The sequence continues at coordinate 773 of CADCVG010000022.1, read as the reverse complement.
CGAGGACCACGCTGCCGAGGACGACCGCTCCCATGAAGTAGAACGTCTTGAACAACACCCCCCAGAACTCGCTTCCGCTGAACAGGTTGGTGTAGTTATCGAACCCCACGAAGGTCTTTTGGGGGGCCAGCATGTTCCAGCGGGTGAGGCTCAGGTAACCCTGGTAGATCATCGGCCAGTACGTGAAGGCGCCGAGCAACAAGAAGTTAGGCGCTATGAGCGCGAGAAACAGCAGATGCTGGCGCTCTACGCGACGTTTCTTCGCGCTGCCAATGCTTTGCTTTCTCTTCTCTACATGCACGCAGGCTATGCTAGCTACGAGCACGCACCCATAGGTTAAAGAAGAGAAAACTCTAAGTTAAATCGAGGCGTACCGGCGGATGTTTACAAGAAACGCGGCGTCTACTCCCACTCGATGGTGCCGGGTGGCTTGCTGGTGATGTCCAGAGCCACCCGGTTTACGCCGGGAACCTCGTTGATGATGCGGTTGCTCACCCGTTCGAGCAGGTCGTAGGGAAGCCGCGCCCAGTCGGCGGTCATCGCATCGTCGCTCGTTACGGCCCGGATCACTACCGGGTACTCGTACGTCCTCGCGTCGCCCATGACGCCTACACTGTGGATCGCCGGCAAGACGGCGAAGCTCTGCCAGAGATTGTGGTAGAGGCCGGCGTTCCTTATCTCATCCTGCAACACGAAGTCCGCCTTGCGCAGGATCTCCAGCCGCTCCCTAGTCACGTCCCCAATAATGCGTATCGCGAGCCCCGGCCCCGGAA
>CADCVG010000021.1 GCA_902806075.1 uncultured Rubrobacteraceae bacterium | reverse complement strand
TCTACCCGCAAGTGTAAGGTGAAGCTCGACACCGGTCAATCGCGATGGGTTAGACTCCACCAACGATGAAGCTCAGGCGCTTCTCCGGCCTCTCCCTGTGCAACCTGCGTGTACGCATCCAGCGCACGCTGCTTACCGTGCTCGGGATCGCCTTCGGTTCTTGACCCTTTCGGAGACGATGTCGAGAGCCTTTGGCAACCTCTTCTCCCGAGCCTTCGTGCCGCCGACCTGACGGTTACGGCGGTGGACGGCAACGGGTCGTTCGACGAGGGGATCGTCGAGAAGGTGCGCGGGCTCCCGGAGGTCGGGTCGGCTGCCCCCGGCTCTCCCAGCCGGCCTCGCTCCTTCTCCCAGAAAATGACGAGAACGGGCTGCCGAAGGTCAAGGGCCTGCGCGTCCTGGGGGTCGGGCCCGAGACGGCGGCTCTGGCTACGGACTTCCGAACATCGTCGAGGTGGTTCAGTACGAGTAGCGAGGTCCGCTCTCTCCTCAACCAGGCTCATACCCCGGAGTTTGCGATGGCCCCTCAATGAGGTGCGAGATCGAGGCAGCGTAGTAGCGCAACAACTCGATCTCCCGTGAGGAGATGCGGTAGAGGCCGTCCTCTCTAACTACCAGACGACGCGCGGCGAGTAGATCCAACCCGGCCTCTACGTCTCGTTCGCCACCGGGCAAACAGGTACGGGCTCCTCGGGCCTGGAGGCTAGAGATGAGGGCGCGGGCGCGAGCTTTGATCTCCACTGTTGACACAGGCTCGTCCGGAGACTCGACGAGGACGTGAGCGATCGCGGGGACGGGAAGTACCGGGACGAGCTCTCCAACAGCCCGCATAAGCTCTTGGGCCAGCAGCTCTACCTGACCGGCGCGCGCCTCGTCGTCCAGGGCACGGAAGTCCAGACCCCGAGAGGACGCGTAGCGGCGAGCGGAGACAGAGGCGCCAAAGTTGACGACGGCGTAGGGAAGGCGGTCCCGGCCGCCCAGGGCGAGCCGGAGGTTGTGGGAGACGAAGCTCGCCGCCTGGGACGAGATCAGGCGATCGTTTGGTCTCGAAGCGCCGGGCTTCAGGGCGGCGAGTAGCGCGCGGTCTTCGAGGACGCGGTCGTAGTTCACAGCTACGGGTACGAAGAGGAGGTCGCGCCCGCTCGACGGGTCGAAGCGACGCAGCATGTAGTCGAGGAGGCCCACCTTCGGCTCGCGCAGGCTTCCGTCCCGGCTGAGGCCTCCCTCCAGGAAGATCACCTGCGTCAGACCACCCTCAACCGCCATCTGCACGAACCGCTCCAGCACGCGGCGGTGAAGAACGTCGCCGGAGCCGCGACGCACGAAGAACGAGCCCATCGCCCTGACGAACCACCCGGCCGGCCAGACACGCGCCCACTCCCCCGCCGCGAAGCTCAAAGCTGCCTGGTTTCGGGTGAGGTGCGCCAGGATCACGTAATCCAGGTTGCTCCGATGGTTCATCACGAGCACCACCGTCGCGTCCCCGCCCACCAACTGTCCGCCTTCTGAGCCGAGCCGGTAGAGCGCGCGGGACACAAGCCCCGCCAAAGGCAAGCCTACCCGGAAGTAGAGGTACGGGCTGAAGGAGGGCACTATCTCCCGTGCATACCGCTCCGCCCGACGCATCGCCACCCGTGGCTCCTCATGCTCCCACGAATGCTCCTCCACCGCCTCCAGGACCGCCGGGTCGGCCATCAGGAGATCCATGAGGTCCCGGCCGCGCGCCAGCTTGAAGGCCGGCAACCCGAGAGCGAGCCGCCGGGCGGCGTTCTCTACCACCCGCTCTCTTCGCCGCCGCAGAAAGCGCCGGACCCCAGCCAGAAACACCTTCGACAAACAACAAGTAACGAGTGCGGCTACCAAGACGACCGGCCACAGTGACGGCGGGCTCTTCTTCACGTCCCCTCTCTCTCCGACAACTCCCCGAGGAACACCCAGTATAGCCGGGACGCGCTGGAGCCGGTCTCGCTACCGGCCGTTCAGGCCCTCTCCAGGACCGCGCACTTGAGGTAGCGTGTCTCGGGTATGGTGAGGATCTCGGGATGGTCCAGGGCCTGCCCGCGCCACTCGCGCACCCGCATCGTGCAGCCGACGTCGGCGGCCGCGGAGCGCAAGGTCTCCTCCATCAGCTCGCGCGAGAAGTGGTAGGAGCAGGAGCAGGTGATGAGGACACCGCCGGGGGCGAGGAGCTTCATGGCACGCAGGTTTATCTCCTTGTAGGCGCGGGTCGCGCCGGGAAGGTCGCGCTTCGTCTTGGCGAAGGCGGGCGGGTCCAGGATCACGGCGTCGTACCGGGCCTCCGCGTCCGACCGCTCGCGCAAGAGGTCGAAGGCATTGAACCGCGTGAAGGTGATGTTGTCGAGGCCGTTGAGCTCTGCGTTCTGACGAGCGATCTCCAGGGCGTCACCGCTGGAATCTACGGCCTCCACGCTCTCCGCGGCGCGGGCGGCGTGCAGGGCGAAGCCGCCCGCGTAGGAGAAGACGTCGAGGACGCGGCCGGCCCCGCCGACGTATTGGGCGGCGGCTATGTGGTTCTCGCGCTGGTCGAGGAAGCCGCCGGTCTTCTGACCTCCCCGTAGCCCGGCGCGGTAGCGAACCGGCCCCTCGTGGACAACGACCGAGTCGGGGACCTCCCCGGAGAGGACCTCGACCTTGCGGGTGAGGCCCTCCCTCTTACGGGATGCGGAGTCGCCACGCAGCAGGATGCCGGTGGGAGCGTAGAGGTCTTCGAGGGCGGCGACGACGTGGTCCAGGCGGCGTTCGACCGCCGCCGAGCCGGGCTGGAGGACGAAATAGTCGGCGTAACGGTCGATCACGAGCCCGGGGACGCCGTCGGCCTCGGCGTGGAGGAGGCGGTAGGCGCTGGCGTCTATCTTCAGGGACTCGCGGCAGGCTCCGGCCCTTTCGATGCGGCGGCGAAACCAGGCTCCGTCTATCTCCCTCTCCTCGCGCTCGGCGATTCGTAAGGTGATCTCGCTCTTCGGGTTGTAGAAGGCCCGGCCGAGGAAGCGTCCGGCCCGGTCGGTGACGCGGACGACGTCGCCAGCCGATGCCGCAGCCTCGGCGACGTCGGAGCGGTAGATCCAGGGGTGCCCCTCCCGCGCCCGCGCCGCCCCCCTCTTGGTAAGCACGGCCGTATTCGTCCTAGTCTCCGTCATCTTCGTGTGCGCCCCTTTACCCGGCGTCCCGGTGAACCCTGCTAGCATGACTCACGTATACTCGTGAATATACTCCCATCGATCGGTATGGGCACAGGAGAGGCGGACTTTTTGGCGACGAAGCGGGTGGTGATCATCGGGGCCGGGATGGGCGGACTCGCCGCCGCGATACGGCTCAGGCTCATGGGCTTCGACGTCGAGGTGTTCGAGAAGAACGAAGGAGCCGGCGGGCGCATCAATCGCCTGCGCGAGAACGGTTTCACCTTCGATACCGGCCCGACCCTGCTCCTCATGACCGACGTGTACCGTGACCTCTTCGCCGCCGCGGGGAGAAACCTCGACGAAGAGCTCGACCTGATTCACCTCGACCCCAACTACCGGGTCCACTTCGGGGACGGCGACTCCATAAAGGTCTCCTCCAACCTGCCCGCCCTGATCCCCGAGCTCGAACGGATCGAACCCGGCGTCACCCCCCGTTTCTACCGCTTCATGGAGGACGCCTGCCACAAGTACCGCCTGGGGCGCAGCGAGTTCGTCGAGCGCGACTTCGAGAAGGCCCGCGACTTCTTCGGTCCCCGCAACCTCAAGCTCCTTCTCAAGACGAACGCTGTCGGCAACTACTACCGCTCCGTCTCCAAATACTTCGAGACGGACAAGCTTCGCCAGACGTTCTCGTTCCAGACGATGTACCTCGGGCTCTCGCCATTCGAGGCGCCGGCGGTCTACGCCCTCCTGCCGTATACGGAGCTCGCCGAGGACGGCCTGTGGTTTCCCCGCGGCGGCATGTACGAGCTGATAGAAGCGATGGTCAGGCTCGCCCGGGACCTCGGGGTGGAGATCCACCTGAATAGCCCCGTCGAGGAGATAACAGTCTTCGGGGGGAAGGCGCGCGGGGTGCGCGTGAACGGTGAGGAGGTCTGGGCCGACGCGGTGCTGGCGAACGCTGACCTGCCCTACGTGTACCGCTCGCTCCTGCCGCGCTCGGTGGGAGAGGGAGACTTCAAGTGGAGGCTACGCAAGCGGGAGAAGCTACTCTACACTGCCTCGTCGTTCATGCTCTACCTGGGGCTGGATAGGAAGCTCGACCACGTCTCGCACCACAACGTCTACCTCTCGGCTCGTTACAGGGAGAACTTCGACCAGATCTTCACCAAGCGACGCCTCCCCGACGATCCGTCCTTCTATACTAACGTCCCTTCCCGCACTGACCCGAACGCCGCCCCCGCTGGCATGGAGTCGCTCTACGTCCTCGTACCCACGCCTCACCTCAACGAGAACGTGGACTGGGAACATGAGGGGCCTCGTTTCAAGGAGCGCATCTACGACCTGCTGGAGGAGAGGGCCGGGATCGAGGACATCCGCCGCCACGTCGTCTACGAGAAGGTCAAGACACCCCAGAACTGGCTCTCGGACTACAACCTCGAAGAGGGGGCGGCGTTCGGGATCGGGCACGGCATCTTCCAGGTCGGCTACTTCCGGCCGCCGCTTGCCTCGAAGACGGCGCGGGGCGTGTACTTCGTGGGCGCGAGCACCCGTCCCGGCACCGGCGTGCCGCTGGTTACCATCGGGGCGAAGCTCGCGGCGGAGCGCGTCGGACGGGACCTGGGAGTACAGCCCCTCGCCTCCCCAAAGACCGCCGGGGTCGTCGAGTAGTGCGCCTCGACCCCGTCCGCGAAGGGCCGCTTATAGGCAACAACCTCTCTCTGCCGGAGTGCTACGAGCTGTGCCGCCGAGTTCACAAGGGGCACAGCAGGACCTACTACTTCTCGACGAGCCTCTTCCCAAAGGAGGTCCGGCCGCACGTACACGCGCTCTACGCCTTCATGCGCTACGCCGACGAGATCGTGGACAACCCCGGAGCCACGACCCTCGAAGAGCAACTCGTCAGCCTGGAGTCCTTCGAACAAGAGACCCTGTCGGCGATGGCCGGGAGAGCAGTCCCGAACCCCGTCCTGCGCGCCTTCGGACACACGGCGATCCTGTGCGGTATCAAGACTGACCTCATGAGGGCGTTCATGGGGAGCATGAAGATGGACACCCGCGTCTTCCGCTACCCAACCTACGAGGACCTGCAAGAGTATGTCTACGGGAGCGCCGCCGTTGTGGGATTGATGATGTGCCGGGTGGTCGGTGTGAGGAGCGAAGAGGCGACCCCGCACGCCGAGGCTCTGGGCGTGGCGATGCAGCTAACGAACTTCCTGCGGGACGTAAAGGAGGACTGGGCGCGTGGTCGAGTGTATCTACCGCTCGAAGACCTGGACCGCTTCGGGTACGCCGAGGAGGAGTTGGGGCGGGGGGTCGTGGACGAGCGGTTCCTCGCGTTGATGCGGTTCGAGGTCGCGCGGGCTCGAAAGCTCTACCGGATAGCCGACGAGGGGATGCGTTACATACCCAAAGGCCGGAGGTATCCGGTCGTCGTGGCGCGCCACCTCTACGAGGCGATACTCGACCGCATCGAGGCGCGAGGTTACGACGTCTTCGCGAAAAGGGCGGAGACGTCCCTGCCTTACAAGCTCCGGGTGGCGGCGGCCTGCGCCTGGGGGAATCCGGAGGAGCTTTCGGTGCGGTATCGGGCCGTCAAGCCCGGCAAAAACGCGAAACCTTTTCGCTAGTGTTGTATAATGCTTGAGTTGCTCTAGGAGGTATCCGGGCAACACTCATCGAGAGCGGTGGAGGGACGGGCCCTACGAAACCGCGGCGACCGATGGCTCGAAGGACTGAAAGCCCGGAGGGCTGTGGCAGGTGCCAACTCCCGCGGAGGGGACTCCGAGAGATGAGAGAGGCTTATCTTCAAACCTCTCTCCCCCTTGCCGGGACAGAATTTGCATACAAAGGGAGGTTTGTTTCTTGCTGGATCTCAGGGAGAAGTTCGGCGAACGCCTACTCGTCGGTGACGGCGCCGTGGGCACGCTCCTCGGCGACCGGGGTATTACCAGGCCACACACCAGGGCCAACCTTACGCATCCTCAAATCGTTCGGGATCTGCACGAAGAGTACCTGCGTGCTGGCTCTAGCGTTATAGAGACCAACACCTTCGCGGCAAACCGCCTAAAGCTCGCCGCGCACGGTCTCGAAGAGAAGGTGCGGGAGATCAACCTCGAAGGCGCCCGCCTGGCCCTCGAAGCGACGAAGGCCGTTACGGGCAGCAACGGCGGCCAGGCGCTGGTGATGGGCTCCATCGGTCCTCTCGGCAAACCCCTCGCCCCGATCGGCGTTATACAGACCGGCGAGGCGAAGGACATCTTCGCCGAGCAGGCCGAGGCGCTCCTCGAAGGAGGGGCCGAGGCCCTCATCCTCGAGACCTTTACGGACCTCGAAGAGCTAAAGATCGCGTACGAGGCGGTAGCCTCCTTAGGGGCTCCGGTGCTCGCGTACAAGACCTTTATCGAGGACGGGGAGCAACTGGCCGAGGGGCTACCGGCACGGGTGGCGCGTGAGATCTCTTCCTGGGGGTCGGATGGTTCGGGGCCGGTAGTGATCGGGACGAACTGTACGGTCGGTCCTCAGCGGATGCTAGAGATCGTGGAACAAATGGCTATTGAGGCGGGGCCGGTCGCCGCCTACCCAAACCCTGGTCTGCCCCAGTTCATTCACGGCACTATTCGCTACAACCAGGACGTAAACCACTTCGCCGAGTACGGCGTGAAGCTCGCCCACGCTGGTGCCCGCCTTATCGGCGGCTGCTGCGGTACCACGCCGGCCCACGTCAAGGCACTTGCCGAGGCGCTCAGAGACTTCGAGCCAAACGGCGGTGTCTCCCGACGGGCCTCCACGGCGACGGTCGAGAGGGTCGAGAAGAGGGCCACCGAGCCCGTCACCCGGTTCGCCGAGAAGATCCGGGAAGGCTTCGCCGTCACGGTCGAGGTGGACCTGCCGCGCGGCCACGACATCTCCGAAGTCGTCGAGGCGGCGAGGGATCTGAAGGAGCGCGGGGTCCACGCGATAGACATCTCCGACGGGGCCAGGGCACGATTGAGGATGGACCCGATAGCGGTCGCCAAGACCGTGCAGGATGAGGTCGGGATCGAGGTCGTCGCCCACCTCTCGTGCCGCGACCGGAACATCATCGGTCTACAGTCGGACCTCCTGGGGGCGGCGGCGCTCGGGGTGAAGAACATACTCGCGATCACGGGCGACCCGCCCCAGATCGGGGACTTCCCCGAGGCCACGGGCGTCTTCGACACGGGCGCCGTGGGCCTCGTCCACATCCTGGGCAGGTTCAACCAGGGCGAGGACCTCGCAGGTAACCCAATAGGTGAGCCGCCCGGCTTCCTCATAGGTGCGGCCTTTAACCCGACCGCCGAGGATCTGGATGCCGAGGTCGACAAGCTCAAGCAGAAAATCGAGGCCGGGGCCCATGCGTATTGGACGCAGCCGGTCTTCGAGATAGGTTCTCTCGAAATAGCGCTCGAGAAGCTAGAGGCGGAGGACTTAGACGTAGCGCTCCTCCTGGGCCTGATGCCGCTTCGTAGCGGCCGGCAGGCGGAGTTCCTCCACCACGAGGTCCCCGGCATAGACATCCCGAAGCATGTCCGGGAGAAGCTCACTTCGCTCGACAAGGACGACGCCCCGAAGTACGGCGTCGAGGTCGCCCAGAAGCTGCTCGTCGAGGCTAAACCCCTCGTCAACGGTGTCTATCTCATGCCCCCCGCCTCGATGCCGCATCTGGCCGGGGACGTGATGGAAGCGGTCAGCAGTTAGCCTCAGCAAGACCAGAACGCGAATAGCTAAGAGATACAGGGAAGGAATCATGGTTCTCCAAAGCACGATCAGGGAAGAGAGGGAGGCCCGGGAAAAAGAGTTCCGGGCTCAGTTAAAGCAGCGCATCATGCTCCTGGACTGCGCGATGGGGACCATGATCCAGAGCTACGAACTCTCCGATGAGGACTACCGGGGGGACCGTTTCAAAGACCATCCCGGGGAGCTCAAGGGCAACAACGACCTGCTCTCGATCACCCAGCCGGGGATAATCGGCGACATCCACGAGGCCACGATGGAGGCCGGCTCGGACATCATCGAGACGAACACCTTCTCCTCCACCTCCATCGCCCAGGCGGACTACAAGATGGAGGACCTGGCCTACGAGCTGAACTACGAGGCCGCCCGTGTCGCCCGCGAGGCAGCCGACGCCTACACCGAGAAGACCCCGGAGAGGCCACGCTTCGTCGCGGGCGCCCTTGGCCCGACCAACCGCACGGCCTCCCTCTCGCCGGACGTGAACAATCCCGGCTTCCGGAACATCACCTTCGACGAGTTAAAGGAAGCGTACAAGGAGGCGTCGCGGGGGCTCGTCGAGGGCGGGGCGGACCTGCTGCTCATCGAGACCATCTTCGATACGCTGAACGCGAAGGCGGCGATCTTCGGGGTCAAGGAGTACCTCGAAGGAGAAGGCATCGACGTCCCGATCATGATCTCCGGCACCATCACCGACGCGAGCGGGCGTACGCTCTCGGGGCAGGTGACGGAGGCGTTCTGGAACTCCGTGCGCCACGCCAACCCGATCAGCGTCGGCCTGAACTGCGCTCTGGGCTCCAAGGAGCTCCGGCAGTACATCGAGGAGCTCTCGGGGATAGCGGAGACGCACGTCAGCGCCTACCCGAACGCGGGGTTGCCAAACGAGTTCGGCGAGTACGACGAGAGCCCGGAGCACATGGCGACGGAGATCGGGGAGTGGGCCGCGAACGGGTGGCTGAACATCGTCGGGGGCTGCTGCGGCACGACGCCGGAGCACATCAAGGCGATGGCCGACGCCGTCGCGGACCACGCGCCGCGCGAGATACCGGAGCTCCCGAAGAAGCTGCGCCTCTCCGGGCTGGAACCGGCCAACATCGACTCGGACTCGCTGTTCGTGAACGTTGGGGAGCGGACGAACGTCACTGGGTCGGCTCGGTTCAAGGACCTGATCCTGAACGACGACTACGATACGGCGTTGGAAGTTGCGCGCCAGCAGGTGGAGAACGGCGCCCAGGTCATCGACGTCAACATGGACGAGGGGATGCTCGAAGGCGAGGAGGCGATGGTCAACTTCCTGAACCTCGTCGCCGCCGAACCGGATATCTCGCGCGTGCCCGTGATGATCGACTCTTCCAAGTGGTCCATCATCGAGGCGGGCCTCAAGCGCGTGCAGGGCAAGGCGATCGTCAACTCCATCAGCATGAAGGAGGGCGAGGAGGAGTTCGTCCGCAACGCGAAGCTCGTGCACAAGTACGGCGCCGCCGTGATCGTGATGGCCTTCGACGAGAAGGGCCAGGCGGACACCAAGGAGCGGAAGGTCGAGATCTGTACCCGCGCCTATAAGATCCTCACCGAAGAGGTCGGCTTCGCGCCGGAGGACATAATCTTCGACCCGAACGTCTTCGCCATCGCCACCGGCATAGACGAGCACAACAACTACGGCGTGGACTTCATCGAGGCGGTGCGTGAGATCCACGAGACCCTCCCCCACGCCAAGACCTCGGGCGGCATCTCCAACGTCTCGTTCTCGTTCCGGGGCAACAACCCGGTGCGCGAGGCGATCCACGCCGTCTTCCTCTACCACGCCATAAACGCCGGTCTTACGATGGGCATAGTGAACGCCGGCCAGCTCGCCGTCTACGACGACATCGACGAGGAGCTGCGCGAGACGGTAGAGGACGTGGTTCTGAACCGCTCCTCCGAGGCCACCGAGCGGCTCCTGGAGCTGGCGGAGAAGTACCGGGACCAGGGCGACGCTACGGTGAAAGAGAAGGACCTGGAGTGGCGGTCGTGGCCGGTCGCGAAGAGGCTGGAGCACGCTCTGGTCAAGGGCATCGCCGATTACGCCGAGGAGGATGCCGAGGGGGCGCGGCAGGAGTTCGACCATCCGATAGAGGTGATCGAAGGTCCCCTCATGGACGGGATGAACGTGGTCGGAGACCTCTTCGGCGCGGGCAAGATGTTCCTGCCGCAGGTCGTAAAGAGCGCCCGCGTGATGAAGAAGGCCGTCGCCTACCTGATCCCGTTTATCGAGGCGGAGAAGGGCGAGGCCCAGAAGCCGAACGGGACGGTAATAATGGCGACGGTGAAGGGCGACGTGCACGACATCGGCAAGAACATCGTGGGCGTCGTCCTGCAGTGCAATAACTTCGAGGTCATAGACCTCGGGGTGATGGTCCCGGCAGCCAAGATCCTGGAGACCGCCAAAGAGAAGGGCGCGGACATCATCGGGCTCTCGGGGCTCATAACGCCGTCGCTGGACGAGATGGTCCACGTCGCGAGCGAGATGCAGCGCCAGGGCTTCAACTTACCTCTGCTCATCGGCGGGGCGACCACCTCGCAGACGCACACGGCAGTCAAGATAGCGCCGAGCTACGAGCAACCCACGATCCACGTTAAGGACGCCTCCAGGGCCGTAGGCGTGGTCCAGAACCTCGTGAGCGAGGGGCGGCGCGAGAGCTACGCCGAGCAGATCGCCGCCGACTACGAAGAGGTGCGCGTCAAGCACGCCGGGCGCCGGTCGAAGACCAGGATGGCGACGCTGGAGAGGGCGCGGGCGAACCGGACGAAGATAGACTGGCAGGACTACGAGCCGCCAAAGCCGAACGTCCTCGGCGTCCGTACGTTCGACGACTACCCGCTGGAGGAGATCCGGGAGTACATCGACTGGACCCCCTTCTTCCACTCCTGGCAGCTAAAGGCGAGCTACCCTAAGATCCTCGACGACCCCGAGAAGGGTGAGGAGGCCCGCAAGCTCTTCGACGAGGCTCAAACCCTACTCGACCAGATCATCGAGGAGAAGTGGCTCACGGCCCGCGCCGTCTTCGGTCTCTTCCCGGCGAGCGCCTTGCCGAACGATTCCGTCGAGGTCTACACAGACGAGTCGCGTGAGGAGGTCCTGACGGAGCTCCACTTCCTGCGCCAGCAGAAGCAGAAGCCGCCGGGCCGTCCAAACCACTCCCTCGTGGACTTCGTCGCCCAGAAGGAGACGAGCCTGGAGGACCACGTCGGGCTCTTCGCGGTGACGGCCGGGATCGGGGCGGACGAGGCCGCGCAGCGCTTCGAGGAAGACAATGACGTCTACAACGCGATCATGGTCAAGGCCCTGGCCGACCGGCTCGCCGAGGCGTTCGCCGAGCTACTTCACCGGCGGGTCCGCAAGGAGTTCTGGGGCTACGCGTCGGACGAGAACCTGGACCCAGACGACCTCATCCGTGAGGAATACCGCGGCATCCGTCCCGCCCCCGGCTACCCGGCCTGCCCCGAGCACACCGAGAAGCGCACTCTCTGGGAGCTATTGGACGTGGAGGAGAATGCCGGCATCTCGCTCACCGAGAGTTGCGCGATGACGCCGGGCGCGGCCGTCAGCGGCTACTACTTCTCTCACCCCGACTCCCGCTACTTCGGTGTCGCCGAGATAAACCGAGATCAGGTCTCCGACTACGCCGAGCGCAAGGGCATGACGCTCGAAGAGGCCGAGAAGTGGCTCTCCCCCAACCTCGCCTACGACCCCGAGCAGAACGGTGCCGGAGAGACGGCGGTTCCGCAGGCCCGGAGCAAGTCCGCGGGCTAAGAGCGGGAGCGGCTTGGCCCTAACAGGAAGATAGAGCCGGAGCTTAACAACTCCGGCCCTCCCTCAGAAAAACCCTCTCACCCTTCTGACGTCAGGTACTCGGCAGCATCGAAGGTGGGACCCGGCAAGGTAGTTGAGACCTCTGCGCTCGAAGTGGGCGACTCTTCCATAGCCTCCCGGCCCCGGTTGCGAGTGGCCTCGCTCACGTCGAAGTTCAGGTCTTAGTGGCGTAACTCCTTACCGAGCACGTTATACTCCGCACGTGATGGCACAACTACCGATCAGGCGAAAGAACGACTAACGATGGACCGAACACCTCAGGCGACGCGGCGTGCATCTGAGGTTGCCAGGCTCTCCAAGCTCTTGTACACGTGCGACGCTGGCCTGTCCATATGCTCCATCAGCGGACCCGGCGGTGTTGGCAAGACTTATCTCGTCGAGCAGGTTCTGTCTTCGGAACGTCCAAGAGAACTAGGTTATATACAGCTCTCCATTGACGCAGCCAATCCCCAGACGCGCGCAGACTTCTTTGGTCTTATCGAGGGGCAACTCGCGATACGCGGTCTTCCGCCGCCAGCTGCATCGAACAGGGACTACTTCCCGCAGACTCGGAAAGTAGCCGACATACATCGAGTACTGGTTGAGAAAGCTACAGCAGAGCTTAATGCTGAAGGAGCTCCCGGGGATGTAAAAAAAGCTGCTGTTGCACTGCTTCATGCGGCGCAAATACTGAACAAGACGGTGCCGAAGTCGCGTAATCAAAACGTAGAAGCTGTCCGCTCAATCCTCGACGAGCGCGTGGCTGCAGATGACATCGATAATGCCTGGGAGACAATTACCGCGCTCAAGTCCCTAAGTGAGTCGACTACACTTCCGGGACCGATACGTGATGTTCTCGGACAGAACCGCCGAAACCGCGTGAAACGGGACCTTTTCAACCTTACCGCAGATGCCCTTCTTTCCGACCTCACTTCCGCCATCATAGGCTACCAGCGTCGAGATCGGTTCAAGCTCACGCAGGGGCGGATCGAAGGTGTTTCTCGACTCCTGATAGTGTTGGACGACTACGAAGTTCTCGCTCCGGTGCTTGGAGACTTTCTGGTCGGGTCCCTGGTTCACCGGCTTGCGTCCGCGCCGTTCCCAACCCTCCTTATCGTAGGGTGTCGCGACGATCTTGAGGCGACGCATCCTGGATGGGGCCAGCATGCAAAGAGGTGGCTGCGTGAGCAGATTCGTCTGGCGCCGTTCGATAAGGAAACGGCCTTCGGGCTTCTCACGGAAGCCGGTATTGCAGATGAACGCCAGGCCCCGATATACGAAGCCACTCATGGGTTCCCTTTCTTGCTGACCCTCGCAATCGAAGAGTCAACCGCACCCGACGCGGAGTCCGCGCTGTTTGCGAAAAAGTTCTTTGACCGAACGACTCGCTGGATGACTTCAAAAGAGCGAGAGTGGTTTACCATCATATGCTACCTTGATACGCTCAACGAGGATACGCTTCGGGTCATGTTTCGCGAGGAAGACGTTCCCCTGGTCCAGGACTGGTTCGAACGCGAAGCTTCGATCCGCGATCCCGCGTCTCGATCGTTTCAGGTGCGTCCGCTAGTCCGCGAGAAGGTCCTTAGATACTTGGAGGTGCGTTCTCCATCGCGACATCGCGAGATGCTTCAGAGGGTGAAAAGGCTTAACGAAGACGACGTTTCGAGAGGATCCGTTTGATATAACTTCGCGCCTGATGGTTTCCGGCAACAAGTGCAATACTACAAGGTATTAAGTTCAGCGGCGAGCCAAAGGCTGGGCGGTACGTAGTTACTATTCGGGCCGAGCCTCCTTCGTAGTCTGCTTAAAGTATAAGGCTCTGCTGCGTTGGAAGATCCATCGTAAAAGGTACCGCCCAGCCTTGCTAGGCATGCGCCGATGCGAACCCTCTACCCCTCGGAAAGCAGGGCTTCCGAGACGTCGAAGGCGAGATCCGGCAAGGTAGCCGTTACTACCCTCCCTTCACGCCCGGAGCGGGCGACCCTCCCATAGACCCTTGGCCCCGGTTCCGAGTACACCTCGATCTCGCCGGCGTTCAGGTCTACCAGCCACGCCTCGGGGATGCCGACCTCGGCGTACAGGGGGAGTTTGCGCTCACGGTCGTGAATGAGGGAGGTGTCAG
>CADCVG010000020.1 GCA_902806075.1 uncultured Rubrobacteraceae bacterium | reverse complement strand
CCACAGCTTCTACCAGGCCTACGCTCCCTAGGATAAGTCCGTCGAAGAACTGGTCAGGGTTTGTCAGAACCGGTGGGCCATTGAGGTCGCCTTCGAAACGGCCAAAGGGGAGGTTGGTTGGACCATTGTGAGGTTCGTAGGTGGGAAGCCTGGCACCGCTACATCACCCCGTGCCTGCTGGCTCACGCTTTCCTGGTTGTCACCTGCCTCGCCGCCCGAAACGAGGAAGTTGGTGACGAGACCCGTAAAAAAGGAATCTCAATCTCGAGTTGATCCCGCTGACGGTGCCGGAGGTGAGATGTGTGCTGCTGGCCATGGCCGAACCCGACGAAGAGAAACGGATCTTCCAGTTGGGATGGTCATTATGGAGACGGGCGCACCAGGCCGTCGCCAAACGCTGCAAAAGGGGATCCAGGCTGTCAAACGCGCACTCGGTCGGCAGAGCCCTTCCAAAAGAGACGCCTGAGGACCGAAGACAATAGCGGTCGCTTCCGAGGAGGCCGCTCTCACCGAAGCCCAATGGACGCTCATCGAGCCGCTGCTGCCAAGCCGGAGTGCTCGGTGGCATCTTGTGGGTGGCCAGAACTGGCTGCTCGTGGCGGGAGATACCTGAGAAGTACGGCGACTTCAGCACCACCTACAGGCGATGGAGGGTATGGAAAGAGCGGGGTTTGTGGCAGCGCATCCTTCGGACATTGAGGTGGGAAGAGTTGCTTGGGCCGGCGACCAAAGGAAGTTAAATGATGCTGTAGAGCAAGCTCAGTCGTCGGTTATCAGTTTTCGGCTTCTTGGTTCATGCTGGGATCCGGCCGGCGAGCGAGCGGTCCCCAAGGGTGCCGCTGTAGACTGTTGGAGGTTCGACCGGCGCAAAAGCGACGTGGCCGAAAGACGGAGAACGAAAGAGTTCAAGACCCGACAACCAGAAAGGACGTACCATGCTAGGAGGCAAAGTCATCCTCATCACCGGCGCAAGCCGCGGTCTTGGCAGGGCCCTGGCACTCGCCTGCGCCGGAGAAGGCGCGAACCTCGTCATCAACTCCCGCAGCGAGGACTCGTTGAGGCCGGTCGCCGAAGAGGCCGAAGGGGCGGGCGCCGAGGTGCTGGCGGTTCCGGCGGACGTATCGGTAGGCTCGGAGGTGGAGAAGCTCGTGGACGGCGCGGTCCGGCGCTTTGGCAGGATAGACGTGCTCGTCAACAACGCGGGGCTCCTGGGGCCACGTGTAGCAATAGAAGAGTACCCCGAGGACGAATGGCGGCGGGTAATAGACGCCAACCTCACCGCTCCGTTCTTGCTGAGCAAGACCGCCATACCGCACATGCCGGAGGGTGGTTCGATCATCAACGTCGTAAGCGGCGTCAGCGTCGAGGGCCGGGCCGAGTGGGGCGCCTACTCGGTCAGCAAGTTCGGGGTGGAGGGTCTCACCCAGATCCTCGCCGCCGAGCTAAAAGACCGCGGCATCCGGGCCAACGCCGTCGACCCGGGCGGCATGCGCACAGAGATGCGTGCCGCCGCCTACCCGGACGAAGACCCCCAGACCCGCATAACCCCGGAGGAGAATACCGCCGTCTTTTTGTATCTAGCTTCAGATGAATCGAAAGACGTAACCGGAGAGCGCTTCAAGGCGCAAGAGTTTCAGCGAACCGGCTGACCTTTAACCCTCGTAAGAGGCCCTCCGCGGCTGGAGAGGGCCTCCCTGGTACTCACCGAGCGTACTGTTACTCTGCCGGAGCAGTCGGCGTCAGAGGCGCTATTTGTTGATGGATCTTATGAAAGTAACGATGAAGACGGCGGAGACGAGCATGAGGCCGCCGGCGGCGATGAGGCCGAGGCCGATGAAGATGATCGCTTCGGGACTCGCCTGACCCCAGGCGCCGGTCGCCCAGACGAAGGCGAAGAGCGAGGCGAAGAAGGTAAGGAGGATCAGGATCATGCCACCGGGCAAGTCTCGTATCTGGATGGCCGTCTTCTCTACTACGTAGGGCAGGTGCCCCTTGGGGTAGCCGGTTCTGCGCACGCTCTCCAGGATTCCCCGGAACTCGGACTCGTCCACGAGCCCTATGACCCGCGAGAGGTAGTAGGCCTCCCTCGGAGACTTGCCCGCGCGCAGGATCTCCAGGTAGTTGCGTCTGTAGAGCTCGACCGCCCCGGAGTGGGGTGAGGCGAGCTGCTTAAGGAAGGCGTGTGTGTCGAGGCGCGAGGTGTAGCGGCGGACCTCCTCACGGGAGGCGCGGTCCGGGCCGCCGCGGCGGCGCATGATCTCCGTTACCTCCATAAAGAACATCTCGCGGGAGAACTCAAGGGCGCTCTGGCGCTCGCGACGTCTGGAGGAGATCTCCGTGCGTATCCCGCGCGAGCGGTACTCCTCGCGCCTCAGACGGTAGACGTGATCCTGGTAGAACTCTCGCTCGGATACCGACTCCGCGGAGTCGCGTAGCCGGTATGCCTCTTCGAGCGTCTTTGGAATCCTGCGTTCTTCCATGCCCCTCGGTGTGTCTTAGTTCCTACCGACCGCCAACCCGCCCCGGGAAGAGAATGATACCACGCGTAGCCCCGGCTCTACCCCTCGATCTCCTCCGCAACATCCTTACCACCCGGCTCCCAGAGGGCGTAGAAGATACCCCCACCCCTCACCCGCACGTCCAGGTGCCCGCCCTCGGCCAACTCCTTGAGCATCCTGTCCGCCTCCGCCACGGTCAGCGAAGTCTCCATCGCCGCCCGGGCCGGCGTCAACTCGCCGTGGTCTCTAAGCGCCAGAAGAAGCTCGTGCTCCTTGCCGTTGGCCGCGGAAGGCTCGTTCGCGCCCTCGGAGAGCCCCGTGATCCCGCGTACCAGCAGGCCGAAGGCGGGGAAGATCGTCCATCCGAACACGAAGACGAGCCACCAGAGGGAAGAAAACAAGGTCAGTACCGCGACACCGGCTACGGCCACCGGGATCAGGACCGCCAGCGACGCAGTAACCTGGGCCTTCGGGCTCATCTTATCTACGTCCAGGCCGAAGAAGGCGTCGGGACCGCTACGATGGTCAGGCCCGTGCGGAAGGCGCCCGCGGCGGCGCTCCAACTCCTGATCCGGTCTCCTGTCCATAGGCATCATCCCTGACACAAATATAACAGCAACCTTCGCAACCAGCTACGTCCCGGCCGCATACTGCGTGCCTAAAATGCTAACCTCTTTAGAGAGAGAATGGAGGATTGCGCGGATGGACTTGAGAGAGCGGTTAGAAGGCTCGAAAGAAGACCTCCTGGAGGAGCTGAAGGAGTTCTTGAGGATGCCGTCGATCTCGACGCGGGTGGATGACGAGGGCGGCTTCCGCGAGTGCGCTGAATGGGTCCGGGCGAAGCTTGAAGAGGCGGGGGCCGAGGCGCGTATCATGGAGACGGACGGATATCCTGTGGTGTACGCGGAGATAGGGAGTGGCGAGAAGACGCTTCTCTCCTACGGTCACTACGACGTGCAGCCGCCCGAGCCGCTAGAGCTGTGGGAGAGCGACCCGTTCGAGCCAACGGTCCGGGATGGCTCCCTGTACGCCCGTGGTGTGGCCGACGACAAGGGCGACGTGATGGCCCGCATCCAGGCGCTCCGGCTCTACCAGGAGGAGCAGGGTCCGCTGCCGTTCAAGCTCAAGTTCTTTATCGAGGGCGAGGAAGAGATCGGAAGCCCCAACCTCGCCCCCTTCGTGCGGAGCAACGCGGAGCTTCTGCAAGCAGACGCCTGCCTGTGGGAGGGCTCGATGAAGGACGAGGTGGGACGTCCCGTGATCTTCTGCGGCACAAAGGGAATGGCCTACGTCGAGCTGCGGGCCAGAGGCGCCTCCCACGACCTGCACAGCATGTATGGAGGGATAGCGCCGAACCCGGTGTGGCGTCTGGTCCAGGCTCTACGGACCATCAAGGACGAGCATGGGGAGATCACGCTGGACGGCTTCGAGGAGCTTATAGAACCGCCCTCCGAGAAGGACCTGGAAGCTATAAGCCGCATCCCCTTCGACGATGCCGCGCTGCGCGAGTCCTGGGGCGTGGAGGCCCTTGACCGGGACCTGACCGGCGAGGACGCTCTGCGCGAGATGCTCCTGCGACCGACGGCGAACATCGCGGGCATCATGTCCGGCTACACGGGGCCCGGCTCGAAGACAATCGTCCCCTCAGAGGCGTTCGTCAAGATGGACTTCCGGCTCGTATCGGGCCAGAGCCCGGGGCCGGTGGTCGAGCTGATCCGGGCTCACCTCAAGAAGCGCGGCTTTGATGACGTCGAGGTTGTCGACCTGCACGGGGTCGAGGTGGCGAAGACGTCCGTAGACTCGCCTGTGGTCCAGACCTCCATCGAGACGTGGAGGGATCTCGGGCGCGAGGACGCCATCGTCTACCCCACCATCGGAGGGAGCGGTCCGACCTCGCTCATCGCCGCAGAACTCGGGATACCGACGATTATGACTGGCAACGTGGCGAACGCGGGGAGCCGCATCCACTCACCCAATGAGTCGGCCCGCCTGGAGGACTACTTCGAGGCCGTCCGTTACTTCGCCCGCTTCTTCGGGAGGTTCGCTTCTTGACAGAGAATATGGAAAGGAAGGGCCTCGACCTGCCGGAGCGCGTGAGGCGTAGCCTCGCCTCCGCGGTAAGGGAACGGGGCGTGCAGGCGCGCATGATCTCTACGCAGGGCCGCGAGTCGATGCGCCCGCCGCAGGGACATGTGGTCGTCGCGGCGACAGAGGAGGAGATCGAGGGCATAAGAGGGCCGGCCCTCATCGTGCGCCGGCTGGAGTTCTACAAGACCCACTACGGCCCCGTCGTCCGCCTCGCCTTGAGCCTCTACCCCCAGAGCGGTGGCGAACCGTTCAGCGCTGCGACGCTCCTCAACGTAAGCCAGGTTAGCGGCGACGCGGCACTTACCGGCCTGGGACGCCAGAAGACCCTGTACGTCCACTTCTATCGTACTGAGGACGACGACCTCTCCTACGCCTTCTCGAAGGAGTTGAGCAACGCCCCCGAGCAGCGGCGGGAGGCGAAGAAGATACTCAAGATGGCCCGCGACGCCTATACGGAGACGCCGGAGGAGCGCCGGAGCTTCCGCTGGGCGGTCGGCCTCGCGGAGAGGCAGTTCGAGTTGCCTGTACCTGCACCTGAAGACGAGGCATAGTCTTCCACGAAGAGTCCGCGTATACTTCAGCGGTATTGATGGGGAGGACGTCGAAAGATTTCGTAGGCAAGATCAGCGAGGCCCTAACCGGCGCCGGGCGTAGGGGCATCTACGTAACCGCTGGCGTGGGATCCTGCGACCTGGAGGCCCAGCAGTTCTCCCGGCGCCCCCCGGAGGATGAAGAGGAGCAGGTCCCTGTCGGGCGACCACATCACCTGGAGTCTCCGCCGGGACCCCGGGACCCCGGTAGCCACGACGGTACGTCGCGGCTGTGTTACTTCCTCGACGGCGTACAGAGCTCGCGCGAGATCGGGCGAATAGGGATGTCCCCCGTCGTCGTCGCGACCGTGGCTGCGGCAATCGTCAACCGCTGCGACCGCCGGTTCTCGCGCATGCCGCTGGAGAGCCCACCGGTTGCGGTCCAGGCAATGATCCTACCCCGCAGTGCTGGAGACGCGCAGGTCGAGGCGTTCTGGGAGCTCTTGCTGGACGCGGGGTTCTCGGAGCTCGGTCCGGACGAGGTCCCATCCTCCCCGCATCTGATCCTCGACTCCGCAGAGTACATGGAGGAGGCGGACCCCTCTGATTACGTGGGCATGAGAGAGAGGTCCCGCGTGAGGGTGCGGGCCCTGCGGGAGAGACTCGAAGGGGGGATGCTGCGGCAATGGGAGTTAGACGACCGAACTATGGAGAACTCCGAATCCTGGATCGCGGTGGATGGACAGCTTAAAGACATCAGAGAATCGAACCGGCGCGCCATCGGGCTTATAAAGAGCGTGGCACGTCCGGAGTTCGTTGGCAAGGATGTTGGGATGCTGCTGGACCTGGAGCCGGGGATGCGGACGACCAGCTTTGTCCCGGACTGGCAGCTCAGGCGAGGTCCAAGCGAGCAGCGTACCTCGTGGTATTTGAGGATATGGCCGCGGCAGCGCGGCGCGGACGCTCTGGGCTCGCTCATGCGCGTGGAGGCGCCGCGCGACACCGGACCGGAGCAGATAGACGAGATCTCGCGTTGGATCCTCGCCGAGCGGGCGCCGCTCTCAAAGCCCGACCCACGCTGGCCCGCCATGATCTACCCGATCCACTACGTAGAGAAGATCCTCAAACCCCTAGTCCAGAGCTCCGAGCGAGCATACTCGAAGCTCGAACGTCATCTCGCCTCGGCTTCGCCGGCGAACGGGAGGAACTAGATGCTACACGAAGATTTCCTGGATATAGCCTCCGGTCCCATCGGCCGGGTCGTCACCAGCGAGGAGTACCCCGCGACCGCCCACGAGTTCTACTTCTGGACCGCCGAAACCCCTGCCGCTCAGAACCTTGACATCGGGCACATCGTCGCCGCCGAGGCTGAAGACGCCACCGCCGTCGCCGTCCTCGACGACCCTCGCCGCTACTCCGACCTCCAGTCCTTCCTCGACGACTTCTACGCCTACGACGGCGACCCGGCCCTCGAAGCCCTGAGTGAGCGGGTGGAGATCCTGGTCTTCCGCGCCCGCGTCCTCGCCACCAAGCATCGCTACGAACGCAAGAAGTCCAAGCGTCCGGTCCGCACCGGCCCGGTCTTCTTCGCCACGAGCGCGGCCATCGAGTTCGCCCTCGGCTCGGAGGACTTCTCCGGACACAAGATTCCGATGCTCCTCCACGAGAACGGCAACGAGAAGAACGGCACGCCCCAACGCACCCCGCTCTACGTGGATGGTGATTACCTCCTCGGTCCCGAGGCCGGCCACCTGAACATCACCGGCATGAGCGGGCTCTCGACCAAGACCAGCCATGCCCTCTTCACTATCGCGAGCACCTTCCAGACCGTGAAAGATAAAAAGGTCGCCGCCCTGATGTTCAACGTCAAGGGCGCGGACCTCCTCTTCCTCGACAAGCACGTAGAGGTCGACCCGGACGACGACCCGGAGCTCGCTGAACGCTACGAGAGGGCCGGGCAGAGGGGGCTGCCGCGCGATGACCGGGAGATGTATGCCTCGTTGGGGCTGGAAGTGAAGCCGTTCGAGAACCTGCGGATCTTTGCTCCACTCACCTTCGGCGGCGATTCGGGAGCAGGGAAACTATACCCGGCTGATATCCCGGTGAAGAAGCTGAACACCCGGCGCCGGTCTCGGGGGGAGGACGGGTGTGTCTACCCCATCGTCTGGGACCTGGAGGACGTGTTGCCGCACGCGGGGCGCATCTTCGACCCTACAGACTACGACGATAAGTTCAAGGGCTTCGTCGAGTACCTGCGGGCCGGGCAGGTGCGTACAATGCGCCGGTTTCACGCGGAGATCGACGAAGCCTTCGCGTACTTCGAGGAGAGCGAGAGCTCCTACTGGAACGGGCACCACCAGGCGACGGTTGCGAAGGTCCGAAACCGCTTCGGCGTGCTGCCGAGCAAGTGTGGTGGGCTGCTGGTGAACGGCGAGGTCGAATACGGTGACATGCCGCAGGTGGACGGCCCGTTCGAGGACCGCGAGATGCGCGTCGTGGACATCTCGCAGCTCTCCGGCGTCCCGCAGGACCTCGTCGTCACCAAGGTCATAAACAGCGTGTGGGAACTCGCCGAGACCGGGAGGCTCGGGGTGGATAAACTCATCATCTTCGTCGACGAGCTGAACAAGTACGCCCCCTCCGGCGCGAGGACCTCCTCCCTAAAGGACACGCTCGTTGACATCGCCGCGCGCGGGCGGCACCTCAACCTGATGCTCTTTGGGGCGCAGCAGTTCCGGAGCAAGGTCGACGACGAGGTAGTCGGCAACGCCGCGACGAGCCTCTACGGCCGCATCGGGGACGAGGAGCTAACCAACTCCAGCTACCGCTCCTTCTCTCAGACCACGCGCGAGGAGCTACTCCAACTTGAAAAGGGCCGTCTCCTCCTGCGCCACGCCCACTACGCGGTGCCGGTCTTCGGGACCTTCCCGAGGCCGATGGTCCTCATGGGCAAGCAGGGGACGGACATCTTCGGGGAGCAGGAAGGGGATCCAGCCTCCTCCGTCCTCGCCGTCATGCGCAACCTTACGAGCAAGCCCCCCGCCATCACCGCCATCCGCTCCGAGATAGAAGGCGTCCCCGAAGAGCAAGTCCTCCAGGCCCTCGACGCCGTACAGACCGCCCACCGCACCGGCCACGGCGCCGCCGACCCCTACAAGAACTTCCGCTGGAACCTCAAACGCCCCACTAGAACTGGCTCCGGCAGGCGCGACGCCTCCAGGATACTCTCCGGCCTGGACCGGATGAGGGACTAGCGTCATCCGACGAACGACTTGACTCGTTTCCCACAACGCTCGCAGGCATGACGATTCCGAGAGACAGAGTATTCACCATTCAGACAATTATTGATAGAGAAAATGTTTAGCAGAGTCGTACAATGCGAATGTAAAGACCATAGTTCTGACATAGGAGGCTCGAAAGGCGTGGAGCAGCAGGCCGAAGATTTGCAGACTACCCATAGCCTCCATCTCGGGGATGCTCGTGAGCTAGAGTGGATCCCCGACAATTCGGTCCATCTGGTTGTCACTTCCCCACCTTACTGGACCCTCAAGAAGTACAACGATCATCCAGACCAACTCGGGGATGTAGAAGACTATGAAGCTTTCATGGATGAGCTTGACCGAGTGTGGCGTCATTGCTATCGGGTGCTTGTGCCCGGAGGACGAATTGTTTGCGTAGTCGGAGATGTTTGTCTCTCCAGAAGACGTAACAAGGGACGGCATATGGTTGTTCCCCTCCACGCCGACATTTCCGTTAGATGTCGCCGCATAGGGCTAGACTATCTGACCCCCATCTTGTGGCACAAGATAGCCAACGCGAGCTTTGAAGTGGAGAACGGTTCCTCCTTCTTGGGTAAGCCTTTCGAGCCGAACGCTATCGTCAAGAACGACATCGAGTACATACTCATGTTGAGGAAACCAGGAGGGTACCGAAAGCCTACGGAACGCCAGAGGCAGATGTCAAGGCTCAGTAAAGAAGAGCATGCCAAATGGTTCCGGTCGTTCTGGGCCGACATACCAGGCGCATCCACCAAGCAGCATCCTGCCCCGTTTTCGGTCGAGCTCGCGCACCGACTCGTGCGTATGTTTTCTTTCGTAGACGATACCGTCCTGGACCCGTTCGCGGGCACGTTCACGACGGCGCTGGCGGCGATGAAGGCCAAGCGCAACAGCATAAGTAACGAGTTGGATCCGGAATACTTCGAAATGGGCCGGCGGCGGGTTGAAGGGCAAGCCGACGAGATGGGTGGTCTGTTCGAGGCATCGCCTCTCGTGAAGTTAGCAGAGACTGTCTAAGGCGCGGATCATCGGTCAGCTACCTGGAATGTTGCTATAAGAGCGGACGCTATGACCCTAGAAGACGCTATAGACGCGATCATAGGAAACGACCCTCGGGCCGCTAATCGTTTGGACCCCCTCGCGGACTTCGCTATAAAGCAACTTGATCAACATGGGCTGCCTGGTGCCAGAGGAGGTTCCAGCAGCGAACTGAGCATCAGGGGTTTGGCCAGACCCAAAAAGTGGGACGTCGCTTACGAGTTCGCCGGCAAGCCAAGGTGCCTCTTGTCCCTAAAGTCCATCTGGGCGAATGCCGGTGGAACCGTCCCCAACCGTCTGGACGACCTAATGGGAGAGGCCGCAAACGTACAACAGATGTCGCCGGAGATTGTGGTCGGGTACATACTCCTCTTCGACGCAAAGGCAGACAGGCTCCGCAGGCAAGACGACCTATGGTGGTCACAATACTTCGAGAACGCCGTGAAGAGCATTGCGATCCGGAAAGCACCGCTTTGGAATCAAGGTTTGCTCGAAGGAACATGGTTTATCAGATTCGATTCGAGAAACCCTATGGGATCGCGAGTTCTAGAGCCGTCAAAAGCGCAGAACGAAGGTGGGATGTTCTTCTCGACCTTATTACGAGAACTTAAAGTCCGGGAACCCGCAATTCCTTTCTCGAAGCACATTCCCCTGACGAAACACGTCCCCTTAGCGGAGGACCACACGCCCTAGACGGTGTGATGTGGCTCATCGTCTATGATGTCCTCAGCTACCTCACATCCGGAATGAACGCCGAAAGACATGGACGGGTTCCTGGCTCTTCTTCCGTCCCACGAAACTCTGGGACATGCTCGTCATCAACGAGGGACGGCTTGTCGCAGCTATTGAGTTCAAGAGCCAGGTAGGTCCATCGTTCGGGAACAACTTCAACAACCGTGCCGAAGAAGCCATCGGAAACGCCGTCGACGTGTGGAGAGCCTACCGTGAAGAGGCCTTCGAAAAAATTCCACGCCCGTTCGTAGGCTGGCTGATTCTGGTCGAGGACAGCACCGGCTCTCGCTCTCCGGTGCGGGATAGCTCCCCGCATTTCCCAGTGCTCAGAGAATTCAACGGAGCATCCTACGCCGACCGCTATAATCTTCTCTGCCAGAAACTCGTTCAGGAACAACTATATACAGCAGCCTCTGTACTCTTATCTCTGCGAACTTCCGTGGACACCGGAGACTACTCCGAGCTATCTGAGATGACTGGCTTCAAGACCTTCATCACAACACTCGCCGGGCATATGGCGGCCGAGGCCGCCAGAACGGGACATGGATAGATACGCAAGGCTTTATCCAGAAACCAACCGCAACTAGCGGAAAATAAGGCTTATGATGGGCATGTGTTTGCTTCTTGAACCGGTTTGGTTCGTGCCGTAGACTCCAAGCGTGGATTACCGAGAGCGCATTACTATAGCCCCTGACATACGGGGCGGAAAACCGTGCGTTCGGGGCATGAGGATCACTGTCTATGACATCCTCGGTTACCTAGCGTCCGGTATGTCGCAGGAGGAGATCCTGGCCGACTTTTCCTATCTGGAGGCGGAGGACATTCGCGCCAGCTTAGCTTTCGCCGCCGACATTGAGCGCAGGTTCGTGGCAGCGCCCTCTTTTTGAAGCTGCACTTCGGCCAGAACTTCTCACCGCGTCTGGTTCGTCTTCTGTCTGACATGTACCCGGCTTGCTCTCACGTCCACGATCTTGGTATGGACAGGTCAAGCGATACCGAGGTGTGGAACTATGCCGCCGAGCACGGGTACACTATCGTCTCTAAAGATGCGGACTTCCACCAGCGAAGCCTGCTGCTAGGAGCGCCGCCGAAGGTGGTCTGGATCCGACAGGGCAACTGTACGGTGTCAGATACCGCCGCTCTGCTCAGGGAACGCTTTATCGCCGTGGAGCGTTTCCATACCAAAAGAGATGCGGCGTTTCTGGCGCTCTCTTAATATCTTGCGGCGATGCGTAGAATAAGGGGACCTACGAGGAGGAAAGAGATAGCCAGGATCGCCCACATATCTGATACACACCTGGGATACTCCCGGTACGCGAAGCTATGCCCGGAGACGAGCCGCAACCAGCGGGAGGTCGACGTTCAGGAAGCTTACAGGCGAGCGGTAGACGCGATCCTGGAGTGGGACGTGGATCTGGTGATCCACTCGGGCGACGTCTTCGACTCGGTGCGCCCGGCGACGCACGTGATCATTGGCTTCCTGAAACAGACGTTCCGCATCACGGGCCAGGGCATCCCCTACCTCGTAGCCGCCGGCAACCACGAGACGCCGCGCCTGCGCACGACGACGGCGGCGCTTGAGTACGCGAACCTGGTCAACGTGATCTCCGCGCACGGCTTCGAGGTGGACTACGAGCCTGTGGAGGCAGGGGACACAACCGTGGGCGTGACGCTGGTGCCGCATGGGGCGGTCTTTGGAACCGGGGCGGTGACGCCGGCGCGGGACGCGGACGTGAACGTCCTGGTGACGCACGGGATGGTGCCGGGGCTGGAGGCGCGGCAGCATGAGATGGGCGAGGCGGACCTGCAGTCCGGGATGCTTGAGGGCGGCTTCGACTACGTAGCCCTCGGGCATTATCATGGGTTCCACCAGCACAAGCCAAACGCCTACTATGCGGGGGCGACGGAGCGGTTCGGGTTCGGGGAGGTCGAGTCGGTGCCGGGGTTCGCTATCGTGGAGTTCGACGGCGGGGGCTTGAAGAGCGTGGAGCACGTGGAGATAGAGGCGCGGCCCATGATCGACCTGCCCAAGATCGGGGCGCGCGAGATGGACGCGGCGGGGCTGACGGAGGCGGTCCGGGAACGGGTCGCGGGGATGGACCTCGACGGAGCGATGGTGCGGCTACGGGTCTATGACGTGCGGGGCGGAGTAGCGAGCGGGGTGGACCGCGAGCTGTTGCGCGACCTCCAGCGGCGGTGCCTGAACTTCAGCCTGGAGATACACGCCGAGGAGCGCCCCGAGGACGATGGGGGAGACGGCTCCCCGTCCGCTGTCTTTGGTCCGCTCGGCGAGGAGTTCGCGGCGTTCGTCGCGGCACGACGTGAGCGCGGGGAGCTCGAGAAGGGGTTCGCCGAGGAGTTCCTGGAGAAGGGGCGCGGGTACCTCGCGCGGGCGGCTAGCGAGGAGCCTGCGCCGTGATCCTGGAACGGCTCTACATCGAGAACTACAAGCAGCTCCGCGACCCGGTTGAGCTCTATCCGCCCGAGGGGGCTATCGGCGTTGTCGGGAGCAACGGGACGGGCAAGTCAACCCTCTTCGAGAGCATCCTCTGGGCTTTCTTCGGCTCCAGGGGCGGCGGGCCCCGCTTCGCGAACGAGTCGATCCCCTGGAGCGGCGGCTCCACAAAGGACCCCACGACCGTGGAGGTTACCCTCGCGACCGATGGCGGTTCTTACACCGTCCGGCGCCGCTTGAGGAGCGGCTCGACGACCGCGGAAGCCGTGGACGCCGCCGGCAAGACCATAGTGAGCGGGACCTCCGACGTGACCGGGTGGGTCGAGGCCCTGCTGGGCATGGATCGCACCGCCTTCGAGGCGACGTTCTATGCCCGGCAGAAGGAGCTCAGGTTCTTCGCCCACGACGACGGCATAAGCCGGGTGCGCCGGATCAGCAAGCTCCTCGGTATCAGCGGCGTGGAGGCCGCCCAGAAGCTCCTGCGTGAGGACCGAAACGACCTGCGCTCCGAGGCCCGCGTCCTCGAATCCCGCCTCGCCGAGGCCGACCTCGACACCCTTCAGAACGACCTTGAAGGCGCCCGCAACGAGTGCCGCCGCCTCGAAGGGGAGCTCGAGAAGATCTCGACCGAACGCGAGGCAGCCGAAGAGGAGTTGAAGTTCGCCCGCGAAGCCCGCGCGGCGATGGAGACCTCCTACCGGGAGCACACGCGGCTGACCGCCGAGCTCCAGAGGCTGGAGGGAGAGAGAGAACGCGCCGCCGACCGGATCGCGGAGGCGGAGAAGGACCTTGAAGACCTCGCCGCCGCCGAGGAGGAGTTGGGGCGCCTCAAACCCGAGACGGCCCGTCTCCCGGAGGTTACGTCGAGGCTGAAGCGGCTGGAGGAGGACCGGCGAAGCTCCGAGCAGCGAGACCGGGACCGCCGGGAGTGCCGGCTAACACAGGCCCGCGTGGCCGCTATCGAGAGAGAGCTTTCGGAGCTCCTGGAGGAGCTGGACGGTACTGGAGAGGAACCGCTGCTGGGCTGGAATGCGCTCTTCGACCTTGAGGGCACGAAGTTGCTGGAGGAAGCCGTCACGGTCCTGGAGAGGGCCGCCGGGGAACTGGAGAAGGCCGAGACGCGTTACGAGGAGTTGCGGGAGCTTCGGTCCGGGCACGAGGCTTACCGGCTAGCCGGGGAGGAGGTGCGCGAGGCGCGCGGGCGGCACGAGGAGGCGCGCACGGAGGCGGAGAGGCTGGCGGAGGAGCTTGAGGACGTCTC
>CADCVG010000019.1 GCA_902806075.1 uncultured Rubrobacteraceae bacterium | reverse complement strand
ACGGTCGAGGCCGACGCCGTCGACCTCCTGCCCGGGCTAATCGAGCGGTACGTCGGTTAGCTGTCGGGCATCGGCTCTTTGCTGAGAGCCGGTTGCTACGATGGCTTGCGTGCCGCGAGCCTCTCGACGAGGCCCCACTTCGAGCGTTCGAGATGCTCGACGACGAGTCCCGCGTCTTGAACGTGACGCGAGGGTTCTCGTAGAAGATGGTCGTGCCCGAGGAGGACGGTGAGGGGGTTGAGGACGCGCTGCAGGATGCGCACTGGCAGGAGGGGGCTTCGAACGTGCTCCAGCAGGAGCAGGCGTCCGCCGGGACGTAGAACCCTCACGGCCTCGATCACGGCCCGCCTGTCGTCGGGGATGGTACACAGCGCGAGCGTGGCTACCACGGTATCGAAGGAGGCATCAGGGAAAGGGAGGTCCTGAGCGTCGCCCACGTGCAGGTCCGCCTCGACGCTGAGGTTTCGTGCGCGGTGGCGCGCGATCTCTAGCATCTCCGAGCTCAACTCGACCAACGTAAGGCGTACCTGTACCGGGTAAAAGAGAAGGTTCCGACCGGTGCCGGCGGCGATCTCTAGAACCTCCCCGCGAGCCCGCGAGCAGACCCACTCGCGGCCTCCGCCGAAGAACGCCCTCTCAGCCCACGCGATGAGCCGATCGTAGCTTCCGGCGCTCCGGTCGTAGTGCCGCCGGACACGCTCTGTCTGCCCGCCAGGATCTCTCATCGAAAGCCGCCCTTCTCGTCACTCATGCCGGTTATAACGCTACCGCAGCGCGGATGGGGCTCTCCTTCACGAGGCGGAGCCGGCTACCCAGGGCTCCGAAACTAGTCCGCTCGCTTCCCCGGCACACTCAGACTCCTCCGCACGTTCGTTCTTCTGAGGTCGTCGCCCAGACTTCAAGGCTCGACCCGCGTTACGAGCGAGCGGTCGACCTCCGCCACAGAACGGCAACCGGAGAGGGCGAGTTCCAGGTCTACGTCGGCGATCAGGTTGCGTACGACCTGTCTGGCTCCGGCCTCTCCGCCGACGGCGAGCCCGTAGACGTAGGGCCTGCCGACGAGCACGGCGGAGGCGCCGAGGGCCAGCGCCTTCAGGACGTCCGCGCCACGCCGAACGCCGCTGTCCAGAAGTACCGGCACGCACTCCCCGACGGCCTCGCTGACCTCGGGGAGGGCGTCGAGGGCGGCGACTGCCCCATCAACCTGCCGTCCGCCGTGGTTGGAGACGATGAGGCCCTGTACGTCGTGCTCCAGGGCTATCCTCGCGTCCTCCGGGTGGGTAATGCCCTTGAGCAGTATCGGGAGGCTCGTCTGCGAGCGGATGAACTCTATATCCTTCCACGAGAGGCTCGGGTTTACGTACACGTCGAGGAAGGCGCGGGCCGCCGCGGGGAGGTCCTCCTCGGGCGGGGCGTCGAGGCGTTCGCGGAAGGCCGGGTCGGAGAGGTAGTTGGCGATACCCTCACCCTGCAAGAACGGGAAGTAGGCGTGCTTGAGGTCCCGCTCCCGGAAGCCGAGCATCGTCGTGTCGAGCGTAACGACCACCGCCGAGTACCCTGCGGCCTCGGCCCGGTGGAGCATGCTCGCCATCACCTCGTCGCTCCGCCCCGGATATAGCTGGAACCAGCGAGGGGAGTCGCCCATCTCTCCGGCGACCTCCTCCATCGTGAACGAGGAGACGGTGCTGAGGATCATCGGGATTCCAAGAGACGCGGCCGCGCGCGCCACCGCGAGGTCCGCCTCCTTATGCACTATGGAGAGGACGCCGACCGGAGCGAGCATGAAGGGCGCCGCCGACCTCGTGCCGAGCACGGTCGTAGAGAGGTCGCGCTCGTTCACGTCGCGGAGCATACGGGGCCGCAGGTGCCAGCGGTAGAACGCCTCACGGTTGGCGCGCATCGTGTCCTCGGCCCCAGCGCCGCCCGCGACGTACCCGTAGGCCCCCGCGTCCATTACCTCCCGCGCCTCCGCCTCCCACTCCTCGAAGGACACCGGAAAACTCGGCGGCTTTCGAGAGCCGTAGATCTCTAGCTGCAACTCCAGACCGTACTTCGGCATAGCTCACCTTTCCCCGAACGTAGACCTGACCGGACCGTGCAATGGCGTGCTCCAACTCAACGTTAGCCTCGCCCAACGAGCATAGCGTTTGTCGCGCTCCTCGACCCAGCCCTCCTGACAGAACCAAGCGGTATGACCACGCTGTAAGACGGACAGTGTGTCGCTACCCCGAGCCTCAAGTGACGACGCGGTCTACCCTCGACCACCTCCGACACCGCTTTCGGCCAGTATGAGATCTACTACCCGCTACAGCGTCACCGCGACGCGGATAGGGTTCTCTATCTTCTCGTGGAGGTACTTGAGGGCCGTATTCACCTCGTCGAGGGGGAAGGTGTGGGTGATTGACTCTTCGAGGTTCAGACGTCCGGCGGCGGCGAGCTCGACGAGTTGCTCGATGTTGCGTTTCGTGAAGCCGTAGGAGCCTAACAGAGAGATTCCATCACGTACGAAGACCGTCGGGGGGACTATGCTGATCGGGTCGGCCCCCAACCCCGCGACCACAACCCGGCCCCCCCTCGCCACCGACTCCACGCACTGCGCAATCGTCCCTTGGAGCCCGACGAACTCCGCTGCCACGTCGACCCCCAACCCCCCGGTCGTCTCCAGGATGGCCTCCACAGGTGGTGTCTCCTCCGGATCGATGGTCAGGTCCGCGCCCATCTCTCTCGCCCGTTCCAGTTGCCCTTCGCGGGGGTCGACGACGATGATCTTCTGGGCCCCCAGGAGCCTGCAGATCTGCACGGCGTGCAGCCCCAGGCCGCCCGCGCCGAACACCGCCACCGTCTCCCCGGCCCGCAGCGCCGCCCGTTCGGCCATCGCCTGAAACGGGGTGGCGACCGCGTCGGTGATGATCGCGCCGACCGTGAACGGCACCTCTTCGGGGAGCCGCACCAGGTTCTTGGCCGGCACTGCCAGGTACTCGGCCAAAGCCCCGTTCGCCTGAATGCCCATGATCTTGCGCGTGAGACAGACGTTGGTATGGCCGGTGATGCAGTTCCGGCACGAAGAACAGAACAGCAGCGGCGTCACGGAGACCCGATCGCCCTCTTCCCAACCCTCGACCCTCGCGCCCGTCGCCGCCACCACGCCGCACGGCTCGTGACCCAGAATTATTGGTTTGAACGGGGTCGGCGTCACGCCCTCGAAGACGATGTGTACGTCCGAGCCGCATAGCCCCACGGCCTTTACCTGCACGAGCACCTCGTCTTCCCGGATCTCCGGTACGGGCACCTCTTCCATCTGTAGCGGCTCGTTCACCTCGTGGAAGCGGGCCGCCATCATGCTAGTTGGCGTCATCTCTAAAACCTCCTGACAGGGAAGGGGGGCCGGCTTGTGCCGGCCCCGCTCTGTGTGATCTTCCCGGTTTACTTCGCCTTTGCTATCTTCTCTTGCTCCCTCTCCTGGAGCTCACGCCACAGGATCTTGCCAGACCCGCTCTTTGGCAACTCGTCTATGAACCCGACGGAGCGTGGGTACTTGTAGGCGGCCATCTGGCCCTTCGCCCACTCCACGATCTCCTCCTCCGTGGTCTCCTCCCCCTCGCGCAGGACGACCATGGCCTTCGCAGCCTCGCCGCTCCGCTGGTCGGGGACGCCGATGACGACCGCCTCCTGGATCGCCGGGTGCTTGTAGAGGGAGCTCTCGACCTCGGCGGGCCAGACCTTGTAGCCGGAGACGTTGATCATGCGCTTTAGCCTGTCCACCATGAAGAAGTAACCCTCTTCGTCCACCATCGCTATATCCCCGGTCCTAAAGAAACGCCTGCCGTCCTGCTCGAAGAAGGATTCCTCGTCGGCCTCCGGACGGTTCCAGTAGCCCCTCATCACCTGCGGGCCGCTCGAGACGATCTCACCCTCCTCCCCAACGCCGACCTCTTCGAGCGTCTCGGGGTTGACCACGCGCGAGTCGACGTCGAACGAGGGGATGCCGAGGCACTGGAGCTTCGGCCTGTCAGGCGGGTTGAAGTGGGTCTGGCTTATGGTCTCCGAGAGACCATAGCCCTCCATATAGCGTAGTCCGGCCAAATCCTCCAGCTTCTCCCCAACCGCCGCCGGCAGAGGCGCACCGCCACCGCCGACGGACATAAGCGAGGAGAGGTCGTACTCTTCGATCTTCGGGTTCGAGAGGAAGTCGACGACCATCGTCGAGATGTTGACCCAGTGGTTCGCATGGTGGCGCTGGATCAGCTCCGCTGCCGTCTCCTTGTCCCAGCGAGTCATGAGCACCATGCTCGCCCCATAGTACAGCGGCGCGCTCATGCTGTGCTGCATCCCCGTGACGTGGAAGAGCGGCAGGGTGGTGAGCGCGACGCTGTCCGGCGTCGTGTTCACCCACAACCCCGCGCTCACGAGCGTCGCCTGCAACGTCCGGTGGGTATGCATACACCCCTTCGGCTGCCCCGTCGTCCCCGAGGTGTACGGCAGACACGCCAGGTCTTCAGGACCAGCCGTGTGCTCCCCCGGCGAGCGTTCCGCCCCCAGAGCGTCGGCCCAGCGCACGGTGCCCTCCGTCTCCCCCTCGGGAGCGGAGACAACGTCCGGCACGGCGAGGTCCGTCTCGGCCTCCAGGTAATCCGAGTAGACCGCGGCGACGATGTGTTCGAGGTTGCTCTCGCCGACGAGCGGGGAGATGTTCCCGTGGAGCTCCTGCCCGACGAGGGCTACCTTCGCCCCGGAGTCTTCGGCGTAGTGGCGCAGCTCGTCGGTCACGAGCATGGGGTTGACCGGGACGACGACGGCGTCGGCGCGCAGGATGGCGTAGTAGGAGATCACGAACTGCGGGCTGTTCTGCATATACAGCAGCACCCGGTCACCCTTTTGTACGCCGAGATCCTGTTGCAGGTACCCGGCGAGGGCGTTCACCTCGTCATGTAGACGGCCATAGGTCAACTCTGTCCCGTAGTAGACGATGGCCGTCTTCTCCGGGTACCGGGTCGCCGAAACTTTCAGGTTTTGGTAGACGCTTGTCTCCGGCAGCGTCAGGGTGCGCGGCATTCGTCTCGGCCAGAACTCGAAGTGCCTCTCGTTCAACGCTCTCTCCTCCTTACTACTTCCCGGTGAAGTTCGCTTCGCGCTTCTCCATGAAGGCGGCGACGCCTTCCTTGTGGTCCTGCGTGTAACCGCAGAGGCTCTGGCCCGCGGCCTCCGCTTCGAGGGCGGCGGCGAGGTCGCTCTCGAAGCTCTGGTAGAGGATCTGCTTGATCCTGCCCATCGCCATGGTCGGCAGCCCCGCGAGCCGCTCCGCGTACTCCGCGACCTCCTCTTCAAGCTTATCGTCGGGTACGACCTTGTTGACGAGCCCGACGCGGTGAGCCTCTTCCGCTTCGAGCGCCTCGCCGAGCATGCTCATCTCCATCGCGCGCCCGAGGCCGATTATCCTGGGCAAGAAGAACGAGACCCCGGCGTCGGGGATGAGCCCTATCTTGATGAACGCGACCGAGAACTTCGCGCTCTCGGCGGCGACACGCAGATCGCAGGCGAGGGCTATCCCCAGTCCCGCCCCGTAGACCGGACCGTGCAGCGCCGCAACGATGGGCTTCTCTATGTCCACCATCCGCGTCACGAGCCGACTGTAGGTCCTGCGCAGGTACTCTCCGAGGTCCGGGCTGTTGGGGTCGCCGTCGCCCCCTATAACCTCGGCCAGGTCCGCCCCCGCCGAGAAGCCCTTGCCCTCCCCCCGCAACACGATACACCGCACCTCTTCATCTCCGGCCGCCTCGTTCAGGGCGTCGTAGATCTCCTCGTGCAACACGCCGTTAAAGGAGTTCAGTTTATCGGGACGGTTCAGGGCTATGGTCATCACGCCATCGCTCTTTTCAGACAGGATGGTCTCGTACAAGTGCTTGTCTCCTTACTGACAATAAGAAGCCCCCACCCGGGTGGTGTGGGGGCTTCTTCTTTACAGTGAATTTTCGTTTATCTGGTCGCCGTCGTACCTTGCCTCTCTGCGGAGGTTCCTTCCTCTTCCGCCACGTCCTCGGCCATCTCGTCCTCGTAGGTCTCCGTGACCATGTACACGCAGAAGAAGCTGAGAACAGCCATAGCGAATATATAGAGGGAGACCGAGGCCGAGGTACCAGTCCAGTCCAGCAAGGAGACCATGATGATCGGCGCGAGCCCGCCCCCGAAGACCGCCGCGATCTGATAGCCCAAAGAAGCCCCAGAATAGCGCACCTTCCGACTAAACATCTCCGAGAAGAGCGCCGCCTGTGGCCCGTACATCATGCTCAAAAACATCTGCCCGATGACAAGCGCTACGGTGATCAGCAAGAAATTAGCCGTATCCGCGAGCCAGAACATAGGGAAGGCCCACAGCCCCAGCAGTACGGCTCCCGCCAAGTAAACGGGCCGCCGCCCCCTGCGGTCGGAGAGCAGGGAGAAGGCCGGGATGAAGAAGATCTGCAAGACACTGGAGACCAAGACGGCAGTTAGCATACTGCTTCTTGAGAGGCCGAGATCTCTCGTACCGTAGTCCAGCATACCGGTGATCATGACGTAGAAAGCGCCGTTGACGACTAAGAACGCCCCTGCAGCGAGCAGTATCTGCTTCGGATGCTCCTTGATCACCTCCAAAACGGGAGAGCGCTGTGGGGTTTCGTCCCCCGCCTCTTGCTTCTCCTTCGCCATCTGCTCCAGCCGCCTGAACGCCGGGGTGTCTTCGAGCTTGAGCTGTATGTACATCGCCAGACCGATGAGGATGATGCTCGCCAGGAACGGGATGCGCCAGCCCCAAGCGTTGAACGCCTCCGGAGACATGGTCGCCGCGAGCACGAGGAAGGACACGTTCCCGAGCACGACCCCGATGGGGACCCCTAGCTGAGCGAAACTACCGTAGAAGCCTCGCTTGCTGGGGGGAGCAAACTCCGTCGCCAGAAGAACCGCACCACCCCACTGCCCGCCGACAGCGAGCCCCTGACAGATGCGCAACACAAACAGCGCTACCGCGGCCCAGATACCGATGCTAGCGTAGGTCGGTAGAAGACCTATAATTGTCGTCGATACGCCCATCAGTAACAACGCGGTTACCAGGGTTTTTTTCCGACCGAGCTTATCTCCGAAGTGGCCAAAAAGCACGCCGCCAACTGGACGGGCAAAGAAGCCAACAGCCGCCGTGCTAAACGAGGCCAGCACCCCGGCTACCGGGTCGATGTCCGCGGGGAAAAATAAGGCGGGGAAGACGAGAGCCGCCGCCGTGAGGTAGATGAAAAAATCGTACCACTCTATGGAACTGGCCGTACAGGCCGCTATCAGTACCTTTCTTATGGTGCCAGGACTCGGTGCCGCCTCGGGCCCCGTAGTAGAGCTAGCCATCCCCTATCAACCCCTTTCTGCTTACGGATCGAGCCCGTAAGCATACTCCTCCAATGATTTCCGGCCGTTTCCTCAAGCTCTCACGTATAAAGGCCCCTTTCCCTCGGCATCCTTCGCTGCACAGCGTAGTTGACCACGCTTCTAGAGTCAATCGTTTCTACCGCAAACAACTCCATGCAACGCTTCGTCGTCCTCTGTCTCAAGTTTCGAGCTGATCGGCGTACTCCACAAAGAAATCTAACGAGTCAGGGTTGCTAAGGGAGTCCTTGCTGACCGCTTCCTCGGGCGGGGTACCGGTGAGGATCTTCTTGACTGGCACCTCGACCTTCTTACCGTTCAGGGTCCGGGGGACCTCGGTGACGGTCAGGATTTTGTTCGGGACGTGCCGGGGCGAGGCGTTCTCGCGGATGCTCGTCTTTATCTTTTTGGTTAGCTCGTCGTCGAGCTCGCGACCCTCTTCGAGGACCACGAAGAGGGGCATGTAGGCGCTCCCGTCGCGCTTCTGGATGTCTATAACGAGGCTATCGGCGACCTCTTCGACCTTCTCGACGGCTGAGTAGATCTCCGCGGTCCCCATCCTCACGCCGCCGCGGTTTATGGTCGAGTCGGAGCGACCGTAGATCACGGCGCTTCCTTCGGGCTTTATCTTGATCCAATCCCCATGCCGCCACACTCCCGGATACTTATCGAAATAGCTCTCCCTATACCGCTCCCCCTCGGGATCGTTCCACAGATACAATGGCATAGAGGGCATCGGCTCGGTGATGACGAGCTCCCCGACCTCGTCCACCCGAGCGTTCCCCTCCTCGTCGTAAGCCTCGACCTTCGCCCCAAGAGAACGGCACTGTAGCTCCCCGGCCCGGACCGGCAACAGCGGACAGCCGCCGACGAACGCCGTACACAGGTCCGTCCCGCCGCTCGTCGAGAAGAGCCAGAGGTCCTCCTTGACGCTCCCGTAGACCCACCCGTAGCCCTCGGGCGGCAGGGGCGAGCCGGTCGAGCCTATCGCCCTCAGAGCGGAGAGGTCGTGGTCGCGGCCCGGCTCTATCCCGGCCTTCATGCACGAGGTGAGGTAGCTGGCACTCGTCCCGAAGTGGGTCATGCCGGTCTCCTCGGCGAATCCCCAGATTACGTCCATGTCCGGGTGACCGGGGTTGCCGTCGTACATGAGGATGGTCGCCCCGGCGAGGAGCCCGCTCACCACAACGTTCCACATCATCCAGCCCGTGGTCGTGAACCAGAAGAAGCGGTCCCCCTCCCTCACGTCCATGTGGAGGCTCATCTTCTTGAGGTGTTCGAGCAGGATACCGCCCTGCCCCTGTACTATCGCCTTCGGCAACCCCGTCGTCCCGGACGAGTACAACACCCAGAGCGGATGGTCGAACGGCACCCGCTCGAACGCTAGCTCCGCTCCCTCCTGCTCTGTGAGGAGGTCGTCCCAGAGCACGGTGTCTTCAAGACCGCTCGTGTCAGGCTCCCGCGCAAGCTGGGGTATGACGACGGTCTTTTCGAGCGAGGGGATCTCCGCCTGCAGCCTCGACAGGACCTCCGTGCGGTCGTAGTCCTTGCCGCCGTAGCGGTAGCCGTCGACTGCGAAGAGCACCTTCGGCTCTATCTGCGCGAAGCGGTCCACCACGCTGCTTGCCCCGAAGTCCGGCGAGCAACTAGACCATACCGCCCCCATCGACGCGCACGCCAGGAAAGCCACGAGCGCCTCCGGCGAGTTCGGGACGTAGGCGACGACCCTGTCGCCGCGCCTCACCCCCAGGGACCTCAGACCCGCCGCCAGGGCGGCGACCTTTTCGCGCAGCTCGCCCCAAGTCACCGTGCCTAGAGGCCGGATCTCCGACCGGTACATGACCGCCGGCTCGTCGAGACGGGCGTTTCTGAATACGTGCTCGGCGTAGTTGAGGTCCGTCCCCGCGAACCACGCGGCGCCCGGCATCTTACGCTCCTTCAGCACCTCCTCGTACGAGCTCGACGACTCGACCTCGAAGTACTCCCAGATCGAAGCCCAGAACTCCTCCAACTCCTCTACCGACCACTCCCAGAGCTCGTTGTAGCCCGCGAATGAGAGCCCCTTCTCTCTCTCTAGCCACTCCATATAACGGGCGAGGTTCGCGTTCTCGCGCATTCCAGCGGAAGGTTCCCAGAGCAGGGTCCCTTCGGAGATCGTATCCATAACATTCCCTTCCCCTATAGTCGGTACGGTGATCGCTACTCCTCTTGCGACCGATGCCAGGATACTTACCCCTGGGACGCATGTAAAGCATATCTTTGGGTAGGACGTGCGAGGCTCCCCGGCCGACTCCCCAAAGGCTAGAAACGCTCGTTCTTCTCCAGGGCCTCCTCGACGAAGTGGAGCCGGTCGTTCCCCCAGAACATCTCGTCCCCGACGAAGAAGGCCGGCGCACCGAAGACACCCCTCTCCACGGCCCCGGAGGTCACGTTCTTCAGAGCCTCCTTCGCCTCGCCGGTCGCGGCACCCTCCAGCACCTCGTCGGGGTCGGCCCCGATCCTGCGCGCCACCTCCCTCAAGGGCCCGTCTTCGTCGGCCTCGTCGAAGCCCTTCGGCGCACCCCCCTCCTCCCAGTAGAGTGTGAACGCCTCCCGGACGAAAGGTTCGAGGTCCCCACTCTCCTCGCAGAACATCGCCGCCCGCATCGTCTTTAGGGTTCGGAACGGGAATGGATCCGGAAACCGCATCGGGAGCCCATAATATTTCGCCCACCGCTCGATGTCCCGCCTCTGGTAGCGGCCTTTGTTCTCGATCTCTACCGGTGATTGCAACCCCACCGCCTTGTGTACCGCCCCGAGCAGCATAGGCCGCAACACCAACCCCGCCCCCCGCTCCTCACAGATCTCCCGCGCCCGCCCGAACGCCAGATACGAGTAAGGGCTCACCACATCCAGATAAAACTCCACCCGCCCCATACACACCACCTCTCCACCAGAATACCCGAAACCATGTTAGCGCGAACAGGCTCCCCCCGCCAAAAAACCTCCCCCAAACCTTGACAAACCGCCACCTCTTCCTCAAACTCCCGTTTGTCTATATAACAGGTAGTCAAAGTTCTGATAGAGAGGATGGGCAGGATGCGGAAGTTGGTGATATTGGCGGTGGTAGGTTTGATCGCCCAGCTCGTAGACGGTTCTCTGGGGATGGCTTACGGGGTGACGTCCACGACGTTGCTCTTGACGGTTGGGATAGCGCCGGCCGCCGCCTCGGCGGCCGTACACCTTTCGGAGGTCGGGACGACGCTCGCCTCGGGCGCCTCGCACTGGAGGTTCGGCAACGTGGACTGGAGTAAGGTTTGGTGGATGGCCATTCCGGGAGGCGTGGGCGCCTTCTTCGGGGCGGTAGTCCTGAGCTCGATATCCGCCGAGGCAGCCCAGCCGATAGTGGCGATCTTCCTCTTCAGCCTCGGCGTCTACATCCTCATCCGCTTCTCGTTCAGGGTGAGCAACCTGGTTACGGAGAAGCCCATCTCCAGGAAGCTTCTCTCTCCCCTGGGCCTTGGGGCCGGGTTCCTGGACGCAGCCGGCGGCGGGGGCTGGGGTCCTATCTCCACGCCTACCTTGCTCTCCTCCGGGCGCATGAAGCCGCGAAAGGTCGTGGGCACCGTGGATACGAGCGAGTTCGTCGTAGCCCTGTGCGCGAGCGCCGGCTTCCTGGTCTCTTTGAGCTTCGCCGAGATACCGCTCGGTATAGTCGCAGCACTCCTTATCGGCGGCGTCGTCGCGGCACCCATCGCCGCCTGGTTCGTGCGCTATCTGCACCCGCGAGTCCTGGGCACGGCGGTGGCAGGTGTGATCCTCCTTACCAACGCCCGCACTTTCCTCAGGGCCGTCGGGATCGACCCAGGGGTCAACTACTTCGTCTACGCCGCCATCCTCGCGATCTGGCTCGTAGCGCTCTACTTCGCCCTCTCCTTCGCCCGCCGGGACTCGAGACCGTTACTCGGCAGCAGCGAGGCCAGCCCCCAGAGCTAGCCGTGAGGTCTGGCCCAAGAGCCGAACCAATCACTCGACGGGTGCCGGGTAGAGACCGATCCACCCGGCACCCGCAGCGGATTAGTGCCGTTAAAGAACTCAGTAGATGAGATAGACAAGGGAGAGACGAAGATGGTCAAGATCGTAAATCAGGAGACCAGTATCCCTCACCTGGCGGAGAGAGCTCCGGTGGTGGACGTGGACGTGCATGAGGAGTTACGGTCAGTAAAGGAGCTCGTTCCTTACCTGGGGGAGCCCTGGCGGAGCCGGGTAGAGATCGCGGACGGCTGGAAGGGGGTGGACAGGTTCCCCTACTCCTATCCGCAGATCTCCGGGGTGGCGATGGCGGAGGCGGCGACCGCCGACGGGGCTCCAGCGGGGTCTTCCTACGAGCTGATGCGCGAGCAGTTGCTCGACGCATACGGGGTGGAGTTGGCGGTTCTGGTCAGCGCTTTTCACCCCACGGACATGCGGGTGCAGCCCGAGTTCGCGACGGCGCTGGCGAGCGCCTACAACGACTGGCTCCTGGAGAACTGGCTGGATAAGGACGAGAGGCTGCGCGGTTCGGTCACGGTGGCGGCGCAGGACCCCTGGGAGGCGGCGCGGGAGATAGACCGGGTGGGAGGCGACCCGCGGATGGTGCAGGTCGTTTTGCCCGCCTCCTCGCGCGAAGTGTTCGCGAGGTCCTTCTACCACCCGATCTTCGAAGCGGCGGTCAGGAACGGCCTCGTCGTGGCGTTCCACCAGAGCAACGTGACGGAGACGGCGGTCGGGCTGCCCGATTACTACATAGAGTGGCACACGGCCATAAGCCAGGCGTGGCAGAGCCAGCTCATCGGCCTGGTGTGCCACGGCGTCTTCGACAAGTACCCCGAGCTTCGGGTAACGATGATCGAGTCGAGTTGGACGTGGGTGCCGAGCACGATGTGGCGCCTCGACCACAACTACCGGTCCCTTAGGCGCGAGGTGCCGTGGGTAAAGAGGATGCCTTCTTCGTATATAAGGGAGCAGGTCCGCTTCACCACCCAACCGATGGAGTACCCCGAGGACGCCGAGCACCTGTACCGGATGTTCGAGATGATCGGCTCGGATGAGTTCCTACTTTTCTCTACCGACTACCCACACTGGGACTTCGACTCGCCCCAACACGTCTTCCCGAGCACTTTTCCGAAGGACCTGCGGCGGCAGATCCTCTCGGACAACGCCCGAAACTTCTACGACTTCTAGGAGCGCCATGAAGCAAAACATACGGCGTTACGTCATCTGTAAAAAGGAGAACTCCTTCCCGGCGGCCTCCGATCCTTCAAGGCAGGCGGGCGGCGATTGGCGGTTGCGTGCCTGGATGACGGCTCCTACAAGGCGGTCGCCAACACCTGCCCACACGAGATGGCAAGCCTCGCCAACGGCAGGGTGGAGAAGATGTGGGTCTCCGACGGAGTGGGCCACCTCCGCGCCGCGGAGGAGAAGTGCGTCATCATCTGCCCCTGGCACAACTTCGAGTTCGACCTCGAAACCGGCCGCTCCCCCTGCGAGCCCGACCGCCTGCGTATAGCGACCTACCGGGCCGAGTTGGAAGAGGACGAAGTGGTGGTCTACGTGTAGCTCCCGGCAACCGGGCTCCCTCTACAGCAGCGTCCAGACCATCGCAGGACAGCGCCTATCGGTACGAGCAGATAGACGTGTGCCTTGAGCCTCTGGAGCGCCACGAACGAGGCCACCGCCAACGCGAGGGCGAAGAGGTCCAGACCACCGTCGTGGAAGAGGACTCTGCTACCAAAGAACACGGCGAGGTTGAGGATCACCCCGACCACCGCCGCCGTCACCCCGGCGAGCGCGGCCTGAAGGCGCCGGGCCCTCCCCAGAAGCTCGATATAGGGGGCGAGGAGGAAGATGAACAGGAAGCACGGCAAAAAAGTCACGTAGGTCGTCGTCAGCGCGCCAAGAGTGCCGTAGAGGAGCGGAGGATAGGAGCCGGAGAGGTTCCACGCGCCGAGGAAACCTACGTACTGGGTCACCATGATCAGGGGTCCCGGTGTAGACTCCGTGAGCGCGAGCCCCTGCACCATCTGCTCCCCGGTCAGCCAACCCTACTGGTTGACCGCCACGTCCGCGACGTAGCTCAACACCGAATACGCTCCCCGAACGTCACGAACGCCGCCCCCGTAAAGAACAGCGCCTCGTCGACCAGCACGTCCTCCCCACCACGCCACAGGACCAGCGTCCCCACCGGAGCGGCCCACAACAATGCGAATGTTCCCACGAGCCTCACGGCCCGAAATAGCGAAGGCTGTCGCCCCGGCACATCATCTTCCGTGTCCTCATCCGAGGCAGAGCCGTGACCGCCGGAACGGAACACGTCCGGATACCATTTGTGCAGGAGGAACCCGGCGAGGGCGGCAGCGGCCACGACGAGGGGAAATGGTACGGAGAGAAAGTAGATGGCGACGAAGGCGGCGACCGCGAAGGAGACGAGGGCCGGGTGAAGGGTGCGGCGTCCGATGCGGAGGACCGCTTCGAGGACGACGGCGACGACGACCGGCCCGACCCCGTAGAGGAGGCCGGTCACCGTGGGTACGTCAGAGTAGGCGACCGTAAGGAAGCTCAAGAGGAGTAGGACGAAGATAGATGGGGATGACGAAGAACGCGCCCGCGACGAGGCCGCCTAAAGTTCCGTGTAGCTGCCAGCCGATGTAGGTCGCGAGCTGCTGCGCCTCGGGGCCAGGGAGTAGCATACAGAGGTTCAGAGCCTGGAGGTAACGCCCCTCGGAGATCCAGCGTTTACGCTCGACCGACTCGCGGTGCATTAACGAGATCTGACCGGCAGGCCCCCGAAGTTGATGAACCCTAGCTTTACCCAGAACCAAAACGCCTCCCGGAACCCAACCTTCTTTCCCTCCAAAACCACAACCCTTTCCGTAGTTTGTCTACTATCTTTATGGAGATATGGATACGCTACAGGATCGGGATGCTGGGTGTCAAGCCGTCCTCATAGTGGGAGGTTGCTGGGGTTTCGGTATCAGTGGTGGATCCAGGCTTCAGGGTCGCGGGTGAGCTCTTCTACAGAGGCGGGGAGCGAACCTTCGACCAGGTCGGCGAGGGTCACGGTTTCGAGGACGGCGCGTAAGGACGCGCGGACGGCGA
>CADCVG010000018.1 GCA_902806075.1 uncultured Rubrobacteraceae bacterium | reverse complement strand
AGACGTACTTCGCCCCCTCGAAGCCCGGCCGCGCGAGGTCGGAGTAGGAGAAGGCGAAGTACTGGGGGCAGGTCTCGGCGTAGACCGTCTGGCCCCTCTCGTGGGCGCGGTGGATCTCCTCCAGCGCGGGGGCGCAGGAGACGTGTACGACGAGTATCGGCGCCCCGGCTACCCCTGCGAGCCGTATCGCCCGGTTCGTCGCCTCGGCCTCGACCTGCGGCGGCCGGGTGAGGGCGTGGAAGCGGGGAGCGATGTCGCCCCTGGCGAGGGCCTGCTCCTGGAGCTTCGCTATCACGTCCCCGTTCTCGGCGTGGACGAGCACGAGGACACCAGCCTCTTTAGAGAGCTGCAGGACCTCGAAGAGGTCTTCGTCCTCGCTGTAGAGCGGGGTGCCCTTGTAGGCCATGAAGATCTTGACCGATGCAATGCCCTTCGCGGCGAGGCTCGGCAGCTCCGTCTTCACGTCGTCGCGCAGGTCCGTGATCGCCACGTGGAACCCGTAGTCGATCAGGGCCTTACCTCTCGCCTTCTCCGTCCACGCCTCGATGGCCCCCGCGAGCGTCCCGCCCTCCTCCTGGAGCGCGAAGTCTATGATCATCGTCGTCCCGCCCGCCGCCGCCGCTGCCGTCCCCGTAGCCCAGTCGTCGGCCGTCACCGTCCCGCCAAAGGGCATGTCCATATGAGTGTGCGCATCTATAAAACCGGGCATGACCAGCTTTCCGGAGGCATCCACGTTCTCGGCCCCATCCCCGGAGAGGTCCATGCCGACCGCGACGATCCTCTCGTCCTCGACGAGCACGTCCGCCCGGTAACTGCCCTCGGCGGCAACGACCGTCCCCCCAGTGAAGAGTAACCTTCCCATCCGTCCAGTCCTCCTTCTCGCCGAAATCTCGTCGGCAGAACGGCTTCAGTCCCGGCGCTCTGCTGCCTCTCCCGTTGTTGCTACAGTGTGTACAACGCTCGCATCCCGGTCAACCGGCGGGTCGCACGAGGGTATACTAGGAATCTCCGGCGCGCTTTGGCCCTCCGGCTAATTTTCGAGCACCGGGCCGCGCCCGCCGCTATCCCGACGAGAGCACGTTAGTCCTTTTCAGGCCAGCAGAGCTTCGGGATCACACGCTCCCCATAGGCTCTTATGAACTCCTCCTGGTCACGTCTGGAGCTTCTACCGAGAGGCTTGGATTACGGGAGGTTGGAGCCGGGTAGCGGTCGCTGTCTAACACGGTCGCGCTCGGCTACGGTAAACATGCCGGGCAAGAAGGTTCCGAGTCGTTCGAGGAGGGTGAGAAGATACTCGGCCGGCTCCTCGGGTGAGGATGGCGTGAAGCGGAAGTAAACGATCCCTTCGGGAGGTTGCGAGCCTCGCTCGTAGAGCAGGCTTCCGTAGTCCCTGTCGAAGGTGAGCAGAATACGTACCTCTCGAACGGCGCGATCCACGACCGCTTCGTCCGGGACTCCCGGCGTCTCCAGCGCCACAAATCCGATGTCGTGTCCCGCCGTGGTGAGCAACCGGATGCTCGGCAGGGGAAAGTTCTCGTCAGCGATGAATCGCACCTAAACAGGTGTTTCAGCGGCGCAACTCGAAAGCACGCTCGTCGCGGGTGGATTCGGCGGCGAAGGCGAAGACAGCTCTCAGAGAGTCACGAGTAAGGTTGGGATAGCTGTCGAAAAGCTGCTCCTCACTCCAGCCGTTGGCGAGTAGCTCCAGCAAGAAATCCACGGAGAGCCGCGTTCCTTTTATGATCGGCTTTCCGGATAGGATCTCCAGGTCCGAGTATATGTGCTCTCGCCAGTCCATAGCCTCCCGCATTATATCCGTCGCAAGCCAAGCAAATAGTGCGTATCTTCAAACGCCATCTC
Source organism: uncultured Rubrobacteraceae bacterium (assembly GCA_902806075.1). GTDB lineage: Bacteria > Actinomycetota > Rubrobacteria > Rubrobacterales > Rubrobacteraceae > Rubrobacter_F. The sequence goes on along the minus strand of CADCVG010000018.1, from coordinate 45,350 downwards.
GTCTCAGTACGCCCACTCCTCATGGGCGAGGGGCGCCTGGTTCAGCTCGTCCTGGTACAAGCGCCATTGTGGCATGAACCTTTCCATCAACGCTTTGAAGCGGTTGTTGTGGTGGCGTTCCAGGAGATGCACCATCTCGTGGACGAGGACGTACTCCAGACAATGAGGGGATTTCTTGGCGAGCTCGAGGTTGAGCCAGACGCGGCGATCCCGTGTGTTGCAACTGCCCCACCGGGTCTTCATCTTTTTGACGCCCCAGTCTTCGACCTGCACGCCGACGACTGGCTGCCATTTGGAGATCAGGTCCGGCACGAGCGACTTCATGTACCGGCGGTACCAGTCGTTTAGCAGTTGCTCGCGTCTGTTTCGGTCTGTACCGGGCCGGACCCGCATTTTCAGCTCCGAAGTGCCGTTGACGCTTATCCGGTTCGGGCCGTTGTGCTCCGCGACGCGCAGGCGGTAGCGGCGTCCCCGGAAGTAGTGGCTTTCGCCGCTAACCATCTCCCGCTTCGACTGGCGTAGCTGGTCGGCGAAGCTCCGCTGGTGGCGACGGATCCAGGCCAGCCTCGAAACCACCGCGAGGCGCACGGCCTCGTCGTCTATGCGCTGCGGCGCCGACACGCGCACCCGGCCCTCCGGTGGATGTACGCTCAGGTGCAGGTTCTTTATGGGCTTGCGTATTACCTCCACCCGGATGCCGCCAACTTCTATAGTTTTACGGTTAGTACTCACGCTGGTTCTTTACGATCTCGAAGACCTCATCCGCCCGCGTTTTGTACTCTCCCAACTCCTCGCGGACCGCGTTGAGTACTTCCCTCTCCTTGAACCTGTTACCCCGCCAGTCGTCTTTCCGGGTGTAGCGCACAGCGGTGTCGACGCGGATAGCCAGCTCCTCGTCGTTGTACAGGTTGTCGTACAGCGCCCGCTTCGCCGAAGTGTTCAGCGATTCCGGATACTCGCCGGTCCCGGAGGGTCTCCGTACTTTGCCTGCGAAATCTACGAGGTTCTCAAGGTACTCTTTGTAGTCCAGCGCCTCTTCTTTGCGCTGCCGGATCAGGGCGTCCAGCAACTCGGACATCTTGTCGTAATACTTGGGGTTGACCGGCTGCTCGTCGAATGACCTTGCGGAGATTGTTCTCGATGGTCTCGGACATCGCCTCGGCGTCTTCGCGGATGCCCTCGGGGAGATTTTCCAATGCGCCCCTGCCCTCCGTGACCAGCAGGTCCACCAGCCCCAGCTCGTCGAAGGCCGAGACTTTCTCGCTCTCCTCCGCGCGGATGTAGGTGTCCAGCAGGTGCCGCATTGCCGGCTCCAGACTCTTCATGTCCAGGTAGTCGCCGCTGGCGATCTTCACCTCCTGGCGGACTTTCTCGTAGTAGGCCGCTTCTTTGCGGGTTTCCTCGGCTTCTTCGGGCGTGTAGCCGGCCCCGGTCATCTCGTTGGCGAGGTTGGCGTAGGCTCGCACAAAAGACGCCACGGCTTTGTACAGGGCCACGCGCTTACGCTCGTTGGCTTTTACCGCATCTTTATCCGCGGTGTCTTCGGCGCAGAAGTAGCGTATGTAGTCGATGGTGTTCCGCGGCAGGGACACCGACTCGCACAGGGCGCGCACGGTCTCGCGGGTCTCTTCCAGCCGCTCGCGACCTTTCTCCAGACGGTTCTTTAGCAAGCCTTCGACGTCTTCCCGGTCGTAGTCTTCGAAGGCTTCGCCAGTATAATCGGCGACGGCGGTTTCGAGGCTGTTGAAGAGGTCCTTGTAGTCGATGATGTAGCCATACTCTTTGTCTTCGCCGTCCAGGCGGTTTACGCGGCAGATGGCCTGGAACAGGCCGTGGTCGCGCATCCGCTTGTCGATGTAGAGGTAGGTGGCGGGCGGGGCATCGAAGCCGGTGAGCAGCTTGTCCACCACGATTAGGAGCCGCATCTGGCCCGGCTCGTGAACGAACTTGTCTTTGACCTTGCGCTCGAACTCGGCCGTCCGGTACATGGCATCGTCTTCCGGGACGTCGAAGAAGTCCGCGAGCATCTTCCGGTACACGTCGTACTGGTGCAGCTTCTCGGTGAGGCCCTCTCCGGACTCTTCGAGGCTGATATCGCCGGGCGCCGGGCTGTAGCTCGTGATGATGGCGTACCGGCCGGCGAGGTCCGTGTCGGAGAACATCTCATAGATCTTGCATGCCTCGTAGATGCTGCCGGTCACCAGCATCGCGTTGCCGCGGCGGCTCATCAGGCGGTCGCGAATCTCCATCTCGAAGAGGATGTCGGCGACGATCTTCTCCAACCGGTCGCGGCTGGAGAGTACCTTCCGCATCGTGCCCCACTTCTTTTTTAGCTGGCGTTTGGCCGCATCCGTGAGTCCGCCGGTCTTGGCCTCGAACCACCGGTCTACCTTCTGTTGCGAGGCAAGGTCCTGGTCTATGTCGCGCGCCTCGTAGCGCAGGTCCAGCACCGCGCCGTCGCGCACGGCCTCGTCGTACTTGTAGGTGTGGATGTAGGGACCGAAGATCTCGACGCTCTTCCGCTTGTCGGTCTTGAGGAGCGGCGTGCCGGTGAAGCCAACAAACATGGCGCCGGGCAGGATGGCCGTCATGGCTTCGTGCAGCTTGCCGGCCTGCGTGCGGTGGCACTCGTCCACGAACACGAACAGCTCGCCTTTGGCGCGGAAGCCTCGCGGCAGGCTCTCCTCCAACTCCCGGACGAACTCCCGCTGCGCCGTGGCCTCGCTACGACCGAACTTGTGGACGAGAGAACAGAGGAGCCAGGGCTCCGGGGCGTCGAGGCGGGAGATCAGGTCCGCCCCGTTCCTGGTGCGGTAGATGTCTTCGTTTACGCCCTTGAAGACCTGCTCGATCTGCTCGTCCAGCTCGGTGCGGTCGGTGACGATGAGCACCCGCGCGCCCTCGACGTTCTCCCGGATCCACTTCGCCAGCCACACCATCGTGAGGCTCTTGCCCGACCCCTGCGTGTGCCAGATGATGCCGCCCTCCCGGCGCCGCACCCGCTCCTGCGCCGCCCGGACGCCGAAGTACTGGTTGTGGCGGCAGATCTTCTTTGTGCCCGCGTCGAAGACGACGAAATCGTGGATTATCTCCAGCAGCCGCACCGGGTCGCAGAGCTGCACCAGGTGCTGGTCCAGCAGGTTTGCGGGCTCGTCGCCCTCCTCCCTCCACTGCAGGTAGTACTTCTCCCGCGTCTCGATGGTGCCGTAGCGCAGCCCTTCGGTATCGTTGCCGGCCATCACCAGTTGCACGGTGGTGAAGAAGGGCCGGATGAACGTCCCTTTCTGGTTGCCGAGGTTCTGGCGGATACCTTCGCCGACGGAGACGGTGGAACGCTTGAGCTCCAGCACCGCGAGCGCGATGCCGTTGACGTACAGCACCACGTCCGGGCGCTTGTCCGACGGCCCGGCTACGGTCACCTCCTCCGCGACGGCGAAGTCGTTGTTCTCCGGCGTCTCCCAGTCTATGAGCCGGACGGTCTCTTTCGGCTCGCCCGCCGCCTCCCTGACCTTCACGCCGTAGCGGAGCAGGTCGTAGACCTCTCGGTTGGCGTCGTAGAGGCTCTTGCCTCCGCCAAGAGCAGCGGCCTGCTTGAGTTGCCGCAGGGCGCGGGTGATGAGGGCCTCGCTCGTGCCGCGCTTTCGCAGCCACTCCCGCAGGAACTGCTCCTCGACGTTGCTGTTGCCGGGGCGGTAGTGCCAGTCGCCGAGGTAGCGGTAGCCGAGCCGGCGCTCCAGCAGACGCAACACCCGCCTCTGGGTCAGACGCTCGACCTGGCCGACATCGCTCATCCGCCGTCTCTAGGAGATTCGAGGCAGCTCACGCGCCCACTCCCGCACCCTGCGCGTCCAGGCCGGTCGTTCCGAAGCCAATCCTTCTTCGACGAAGCGCGTGAGCGACTCAGCGGGTACTCTGATCGGCGCCAGCAAGGCGCTCTCGGGGATCTCGGCGTAGCGTTCTTCTTCAGCGTCCTGCCGTCGTAGGCCAAGTATCACCAGCCGTTCACCGTCGTGGCGCCACACCTCCGCTACTCCCAGTCGAGCGTAGATGGGGAGCTTGCTCGCCGATGGGCTCGTGATGTCCACCTCCACGACGAGGTCCGGCGGCGGGTCACCGGCATCAAGGGAGATCCTGCGCTTCCCGCGGACCTGCGGGATCTTCTCGGGGAAGTAGAAGCTCGCGTCGGGCTCGAAGCCGCGCAAAAGGTCCTCGCGCTTGAAGGTAGTCGAGCGGGCGCTCGCCACGTCAACATCCAGCTCCACCGCCAATTCCGTGATCAGCGACGCGATGATGTCCGCGATCTGCTCGTGCTCGAAGGACGGGCTCACGATCTCCAACTCCCCCCGGTCGTAGAAGAAGCGCGGCGCAGAGCGGTCGGGGTCTTCTTCCACGAGCCGTTCGTAAGTCTCCCAGCCCACGTTGCGCAGCGTCACCCTCCCCTCCGGCGGGCTCTTCAGGACTTCCGCCACGAGCACCTCCCCGTTCCGTCTTTCGCCAGGTCTCGCCCCGTGAGTTTACATCAGCGTTGGCCCACCCCCACGAGCACTTCCTGCCACATCCGGCAACCCGACATGAATAGCCGCGTGGAAGGTCCGCTCATACCAGCCGCGTCCTCCCGGTAAGAAGCTCCTGCATCATGCCCTGCTTGACCTGCCGCGTCTTCTCCCGGCGAGCCTCCAACGCCTCGATCTCCGCGTCCATGTCCGAGAGCACGGCAGCAAAAGCGGGAGCGAGAAACTCAAACCCGAGAAAAGTTGGCAATCGAAGTGAATCGACCGTCGCTTTGACTGAATTACGCATTGCTTGCTTGTTGAACGTCTGGATCATCGAATAGTAGATAAATTTCCCGCATGTATCCGCGCTAAAGTCGCTAATCTTGTAAACACGCTGATGATAGTCGAACTTTCCATTCACGTAATGAAAAATGCTGCCAATTCCTCCTTCGCCCGGGACCAAGATTGCTTCGCCGTCAAACGAATAGGTGTTTATCCTCTCAATAGTCTGAGAACGAACGAAGAATGGGTATCTTCCGTCTTCAACTTTGTCCTCATTGTTCTTGTTGCCTGTCTTGATGACCGAAACATCTCCCAACCGCTTTACCTCCCACTCCCCGGTAAACCCCGGCAGGCGTTGCTTGCCGGTGAGGAGTTGCTGCATGGCGGCAGTCTTGACAGCGCGTTTCTTAGCAATCAGCCTGTCCAGCGCGGAGAGCAGGGCGTCCACATCCGAGAGCGCGGCGGCGATGGCGCGTTGTTCGGGGAGAGGCGGTGCAGGCAATGGCATCTGTCGCAGCCTTTCACCGCTTATCTTCGGCATACTACCGGTAGATCCAGCAGCGATACTGACGAAGTATCGTCTACCTTCGGCGCTGTTCGCATACCGCCAAAACCAGTGGGCGGTTGCGTCGTTCCTGAAACGCAAGCGCATCATCAAGTCTGGATACACGTAAACGTCTGGCGGACCGTCGAATACGGCCGTCGTACCGACAAGATCCAACGTGTTCGAGCGTTGAACGAGCAGGTCGCCTGACTTCAAGAACAGGCTCGACCCTGGCTCGATAACTTCGTACAGTCGCTTCACCGTGTCTTCGTTGAGCGTCAAATGTCCAGAAGTAGTGGCAGCCAGACTCAAGGTCGGCGTGCCCGGTGCATCTTTCCCGCTCCGGCCTGAGTAGCCATTTTGGGGTCCCACTGTTACAAGATCCGAGAGGCGAACAACTTCCCAGTCCTCTGGGATCACACCTACTTCAGTCCGCCTGTACCCCGGCGGCACGCGCTCGGTTTCGGGGGCTTCGGGCACGTAGACGGGCAGGGCTTCCCGAACCGCCGGAGTCTCTCCGCTCATGCGCGCGCGGGCCAGGAGAGGCCCATCTCTCTCAGGTGCCCTTCCACCCTCTCCGTCAGGCTCTCCACCTCGGCGGCGAGGGCCGGTAGCGGTTCGGCGTAGCGTTCCTCCAGAGCTTTAACCCGTCCGGCGATGGTCTGTGCGACGCGCTCGACCTCGGCCCGCACGTCCTCCTCTATGGCGGCTAACCACTTGTCGTCCACCACGAGGATCTTGATCTCGTCTTCGGTGAGGTCAGGGTACTTGGAGATCACGGCCCGGTCCAGGGCGTCGGCGGCATCTTTGTGGACCTTCTTGGCCTGCGCCTCCGCGTCCACAAGCCGCAGGTAGTCGCGGATCACGTCCAGCTCGGCGAACAGCTCCCCGTCGTCCCGCACGCCCTTGTTCCACGGTGCGCTCCCGAAGCTGGTGCGTTTGATCTCCTTGACCTGCTCATACTCGGGCGTGTACATGGGGACCTCCTCCAGCGCCAGGTCCCTCAGCTCCATCACGCGGTTGAGCACGTTGCCTTTGGGGATGCCGCTCTTGCCGCTATCTACGTTGGACAGTCCTCCGTCCTCTCCCCCGTGCTCCTCCTCGAACTCCGCCCTCGACTGCGCCGCCGCGTCCGCCTCCGCGGCGAGACGGTCCACCTCCGCCTGCTCTTCGGCGAAGAAGCGTGCGACAACGAGCCGGGGCGGGATCAACTCCCCCACATATCTGACGTTCTTGCCGCCATGCTTCACGACGAGGTCAGGCGTCTCCCCTTCGTGGGCGGGCCGCAAGACGCGCCCGATGGCCCACCCGTCCTGGGCGAGAGCGTACACGTCGTCCTGCATCACCCCGGCCCAGTAATCCATGAGGTGCTGGTAAACATCGTAGCGGCTCACCAGCTTCACGTCCGCGAACCGGGCCAGCAGGTCCTCGGAGATCTCGTGGATCAGGGCCTTCGGGTCGCTGCCCCGGTCCAGCCCCTCCAGTGCGGGCTCGTGGGCGATGCGCCACCAGTCGAACACGGCCAGCACGCGCTCTGCGAAGGCGTCGAATTCCTGATGCCCGAGGACGGTGGCCCGCACCTCGGGGACCGGGACGCGGGGGCGACCGTAACCCGGACGGTCGCCGGGGGCGACCAGGGTCCACCGCAGGGTCGGGAAGACCTCCCAGTAGTCCGAGAGGGCGTCTATGTCGCGCTCGGGGATGCCGCCGTTCAGATGCGCGCCCAGGTCATGCAGGTCCTCCGGCTCGCCGGAGTCTATGTAGCGCGGGATGTTCAGGTTGAAGCCGTTCGCCTCTATCTCCGTGATGGTGACTATGCGCGAGTAGCGCGGCAGCTCCGTCTGTCGGTTGAACACGTCCACGATTTTGTGGATGTCCTGGCTGCGGAGGCGGTTCTTGGGGCCGTCCTTCATGAATCCGCGGCTCGCATCGATCATGAAGATGCCCTTCCGGGCATAATGGTGCTCCTTGTCCACCACGACGATGCAGGCCGGGATGCCCGTACCATAGAACAGGTTCGGCGGCAACCCGATGATCCCCTTGATGTAGCCCTGCCGAACCAGGTTGCGGCGGATGTTCGCCTCGGCGTGGCCGCGGAACAGCACGCCGTGCGGCAGGATCACCGCTCCCTTCCCGGTGCTCTTGAGCGACTTGATGACGTGCAGCAGAAAGGCGTAATCGCCGTTCTTCGTCGGCGGCACGCCCGGTTCGAAGCGCCCGAACTCGTCGTGCGCCGGGTCGAGCCCGTTGCTCCAGCTCTTCGCGGAGAATGGCGGGTTGGCGGCCGCGAAATCGAAGGTCTTGAGGCCGCCGTTAGCCTCTATAAAGCGGGGGCTGGCGAGCGTGTTGCCCTTGCGGATGTCAGCGGTCTCGACACCGTGCAAGAACATGTTCATTCGGGCCAGCGCCCAGGTGGCATTGTCCATCTCCTGACCGTAGATTGTAAGGCCACGCGGGGCCTCGTCAGCCACCTTCAGCAACAGCGACCCCGACCCTGCGGTCGGGTCATAAACCGAGTGGTGCTGGTACGTGTCGGGACCGACGCCGAGCACCCGCGCCATGACGCGGGAGACCTCCGCCGGAGTGTAGAACTGGCCCTTGCTCTTGCCGGACTCGGTGGCGAAGTGCCGCATCAGGTACTCGTAAGCGTCGCCCAACAGGTCATCGCCCTCGGCCCGGTTCGCCGAGAGGTTCAGGTTGGCGAAGATGCCGATCAGACGCGAGAGACGCTCCACCATCTCCCGGCCCGAGCCGAGCTTGTCGTCGTCGTTGAAGTCGGCGACGTCTATGACGCCCTGAAGATCGTTGGCTTCAGCCAGACGGCTGACGATCTTCATCATCTCCTCACCGATATTCTTGTCGCCTCTGAGCCGAACCATGTCGTCGAAGCTACCGCCGTCGGGAACCTCGATCAGGGCGTTCGGCTTCCCGGCGTACTTGTCGGAGACGTACTTGACGAACAGCAGCGTCAGTACGTAGTCCTTGTATTGGCTGGCGTCCATGCCGCCCCGCAGCTCGTCGCAGCTACTCCAGAGCGAACGATAGAGTTCCGATTTCTTGACGGCCAATCTGGTGCCCCCTCATCCTATCCCGAAGGTGTTCTAGATTACCTGGAAGCCGAAGGAAAATCTGGGGTCTTCGAACACCCCTTCTGCTACCCCTCCGGCCAGCGAAGCTTCGGGATGACACGCTCGCCGTAGGCCCTTATGAACTCCTCCTGGTTACGCCCGACGTTGTGTACGTAGATCTCGTCGAAGCCGAGATCCACGTAGTGCTGGATGTGCTCCAGGTGCTGGTCAAGGTCGGCGGAGGTCAGGACGCGGTTCTTGAAGTTGTCTATGTGGACTAGCTTGGCCATCGCGGCGAAGTCCTCGGGGTTGCGGATATCGGCCTTTGGGAAGGGCATCCCGCCGTTTGGCCACTCCTTGACGGCCTGATCCTCGGCCTCCTGCTGCGAGTCGGCCCAGGAGACGTGCAACTGAACCATGCGCGGCATCCCGGAGGGGTCCTTGTCCTCCTGACGCGCGCCTTCCTCGAACTTCTGCATGAGCATCTTGATCTTCTCGTCCGCGGCGCCGACCGTGATGATCCCGTCGCAGAAGCGCCCCGTGCGCTTGCTCATGATCGGACCGGCCGTCGCCACGTAGATCGGGGGCGGCGTCTCGGGCATCGTGTACAGCCTCGCGCTTTCCAGCCTTACGTGCTCGCCCTGATACTTGACCACCTTGCCGGTAAACAGCCTGCGAATTACCTCGATCGACTCCATGAGGATACGCAGGCGCGTCGGGGCCTCGGGCCAGTACTCGCCGACGACGTGCTCGTTTAGAGCCTCCCCGGCCCCGAGCCCCAGCCAGAACCGCCCCGGGTACATCGCCTCCAGGGTGGTGGCGGCCTGAGCGATGATCGCCGGATGATAGCGAAAACCAGGCGGCGTCACGCCGGTCCCGAAGCGGAGGTTCGTCGTTGCCCCCAGAGCGCCGAGCCAGGACCACACGAAGGCGCTCTGGCCCTGTTCCGGGGTCCAGGGATGGAAGTGGTCCGAGGCCATCACGGAGGTAAAGCCCGACTCTTCGGCCCGTTTACACCACCCGAGCAGGTCCGTCGGGTGAAACTGCTCGAACATCGCCGCATACCCTACCGTGCCGGTGGTCTCCATACCGCCTCCTATATCGAATTCTACGACCATTATATTGGCGAGCCGGGGAACGTCTTCTTGCGCGCCCGGCAGGATTGAGCGAGCTGCTGTTACACCGTAGAATGTTTTTAGGGGTTCGCGCTCCTGAGGAGGTGGTCCACGGTGCAGATGCAGACCGGTCCGGCCGCGAACCAGAGCATGGATCGCTGGCTACTCTGGACGGGCGTTATGGAGATAGGCAACGCCGCTCTGTTTACGTTACTGATGTGGTACCTCGCCTACTCGAACCCTGGCCTCGTCGGCTACTTCTCCCTCGCCGGGCTCGCGACCCTGAACGCTCTGCTCGTGCAGGGCGGGCTCTACTGGCTGCTCAAGCGGTCGCGGTTCTTCGAGGCTTCCCCGGCGCCTCGCATCTTGCGTCTCCTGCGCGGGCTCTACGTTCTAAACGTCCTGCTCCTGCTGGTGTTCCCGGCGAGCATCCTGGCGGCGGTCGCGACGGGAGCGCCGGTCCTCGCTCTCTACGACGCGCTGATCGGTCTCGGCTGCTACCTGTTCGGGGTGGGCGAGTTCTTGCATTACTTCGTGTTCAAGATCAACGCGCGCCCGCGAGAGCTGAAGCGCTTGCTGCGCGAGAGACGCCCAATGCCGGCGCGGCTGCTTCGGGAGCTGAGGCAGGCGGGGTTGAGAGCCGAACGTGAGATGGAGCACCCGGACGAACGCTAGAAGTCATCCGGCGGGAAGATCCACGGGTCGCCGGGCGGGAAGAATGCTTCCAGCAACTCCATAGCCCTCTTCGATCCCGGTCGGACGAGACCGTGCCGGAGGAGCGAGCGGGCCGGCAGGTATCCGGCATAGAGTTGGGCGAGCTGGCGCACGTCGAGCGAGACCCTATCTCCCGCCTCCGCGCCGCGGATAACTCTACCGTGCCCAACGGTATACTCTCCGGCGTTCTCCGGGATCTCATCGTCTTCGACCTCCAGGACGAGCGGTGCCCCGGTGTCGCGGCGCAGGAGCTTCAAGGCTCCCTCCACGTCTACGAGACGGAGCATGAACTCGGGAGAGACACGGGCCTCGACGTAGGAGCTCGGGAGGTAGGGGTGCAGGGGCTCTCCGCGCGGGGTGGAGTACCGGACCTCGAACATCAGGGGATCGAAGGCGACCATAAAGGAGATCAGGGCACCCCGCGCAGCGGGCGTAGCCGCGACGATCTCCGAGACGTTGAGCGACCGCGGCATGTTCCGGCCCTCTCCATACCCGTAGAGCACGTACCCCTCCACGCTTCCTTCCGCCTCGTATACAGTTACCTCCGTGTCTTCTCGCTCTAACGCCCTCCTCCAACAGCTTTCTCCGCGGCGCACGCAGAGGGGATGCCTCGACGCCTCCTCCTCCAGCAGCGCCATCATCCGGGGAAGGTCTTCGTCGCGGTAGACCCGGAGGCGCTCCTGCTCGGGACTGGTCGGCAGGTCGGTGGGCTTCAGGCGATAGCTTACGGCCTCGGTGGCGAGCTCCCAACCGAACCTCCGGTAGAAGACGTGGGCGAAGGGATGAAGCATCGAGAGGTGGATGCCCTGCTCCCGCATCCCGCCGAGCGCGGCGCGCATGAGCCGGCCCGCGTAGCCACGCCGCCGGTAGGCCGGGTGGGCCGCCACGGCCGCCACACCGCCCATCGCCGCCGGTCTCCCGTCCACGAAGACTTCGAGCGGCAGCACCGCCGCCGTAGCCCGTATATCTCCGTCCTCCTCGACTACGTAGACCTGTCCGGGATCGAGGCGCGGGTTCCTCTCCGGCGTGTAGTACTCCTCCCACCGCTCGACGCTCCCGCCCAAAGAGCCAGACGCCAGACCCGCGACCGCCTTCCCGTCCTCTTCGCGATAACCGCGTAGCCTCAAACCTCTCCTCCGGTCCGGCCAACCCTCAAGTTCTGCCCACCGGCTACAGGACCAAAACGGCGGACGCGGAACGGGGCTTACGGGGAAGAGGCCCGCTGGTCCCGGCTGACACCGCGTCTCCTGTCCGCTTCTTCGCTTTAGGGGTGCATATACTTCTCCAACTGGTCGGCGACCCAGTTGCACCACTCCTCATACCCGCGCTCGTAGATGATGCCGCGCCGGAGCGCCGCGTAGCCGGCGAACCAGGGCGAGTCCGCGCGTCTCACGTCCTCGCCTCGCTCGCGCTCCATCCAGGTTCGCATCTCTTCGTAGTGCGCTAGTTGCTCCTTGTGCCGCAGCGCCTCCTCTCGAAAGAGCCGCGCGGCCTTCTCCGGATCGGCGAGCCAGACGGAGTACGCCTTGAGGACGAGCTCGTCGCGAGGGACGTTCGGCGGCGGCGGTTGCGTCACCCACTCCCTTAGCGCACTCAGGCCCTCTGCCGTGATCTCATAGACCTTCTTGTCCGGCCGCTCTCGCTGCTCGACCACCCGATGCGTTACGTACCCGCCATCTTCGAGACGGGCGAGCTCCGGGTAGATCTGACTGTGCCGCGCACTCCAGAAGTTCCCCACCCGCCCCTTCATCAACTGCGTCAGGTCGTACCCGCTCAAAGACTCCTGCGCCAGCAACCCCAGGATCGCATACCCGAGCGTCTTCATAAAACCTCCCGATTTTTTGTTATGTCACTCTTGACATATATCTCTACAGCTTGTAGGGTAGTATATGTCAGTATTTACATATAGCGCTAGCGGAGTGGAAGGAGGAGAAGATGTGCGGTAGGTGGTATGTGGGACGCGAGACGGGATTCAGCACACGACGGGTACGCGGGCCTTTCGGGCTCGACGCGGAGAAGATGAGTCCGGGGGCGAGGGTCGTGGTGGCGCTCTCGGTGTTGGGGCCGGTCGCGCTCTCGGGGATCTTCCTTGCGCTGACCCCGGTCTGGTGGATCTTTACGACGTACTTCTGGGTCGCGTTCCCGGCCCTGGGGTTGTTGGGGAGCGGTATCGCGGGTTTGAGGGAGGGTGAGGCGGACCGGGTCTCCGAGGAGGCCGGGGAACGGGAGTTATTAGAGGCGCTCAGGGATCACGGCGAGGTCACGCCCGCCGGGGTCGCCGCCGCAACCTCGTTGACGGTGGCCGAGGCCGACCGGAGGCTCAGAGAGTTAGCCGAGGGCGGGCAGCTAGAGGTCCGGGTTCGGGGAGGCGCGATCTTCTACGCGCTGTGGGAGGCTGAGGGCCGGATCGCGAGTGTACGGTGAGCGCCGGTGTGGACCGCTTGCTAGGGCCGGTCGCGGCCAGAGAGCAGTCGCGGCGGGCATTGTTGAGTTTAGCGGTCGCTGCGACGGTCTTCAGCGTCCTGCACCACGCCGATCACGTCATCCGGGGCAACCACTCGGGCTGGCCGTTTGAGGAAGCCGTCACGCCGTTCACGTTCAGCCTGCTCATCTACGCGTTCATCCTGCCGGGGATCTACCTGACGGCCAGGGGACACTCTATCGCCGGTTACCATCTGTTCGTCGCCATTGCGGGTCTGGTGCTCCTCGGCTTCGTCCACTTCGTACCGGTAGGAGACTATGAGGCGCCGATGGACGACATCTACGCGGCCTACGGTAGCCCTTTGGTCGGGTTCCTCGCCCTCGTGATCCTGGCTGGCCTGGTAACCAGCGTGGCACTGTTGGCGGTCTTTGCCCTCAAGGCGCTCCGAGCACACTCATGAGCGACGGGTGGAGCGAGGAGGCCGGCATGTGGAAGTCCGAGCACATAATAGAGACGAAGGCGCTGCGCGAGGCAGTCTGGAGGATCTGGGAGGACGTCCCCGGTTGGATGGAGCGGAAGCGGGCTCGCCTGGACAGGCCGTTCGAGGACGGGGCGAGAGGCGGGCTCAAGCTACGTGGTTCTATCGGTGCCCTGCACGCCAGGGTCGCGCCCCGGTTCGCTTTGGAGGAGGTCCTGCCCGGCGAGTCGTTCACGCTCTCGCAGCGGATACCGTTTGGCAGGAGACGCAACCGTCACGAGTTGGCGGAGACCGAGGCCGTCAGGATACGCATTACCCCCCGCATGATGATCTCCGATCCCTTAGCATCACTCTACGTCCGCGCGATAGGCACGAAGTTCGCCAACGGGCTTCCCTACGCGATACGCCGCGTGGCGAACCTCGCTGAACAGAGACCAGGCGCCGTCAGGCAAGCCTTTCGAGCAACGCAAACGGAAAGTAAGGAGACAACCTATGACCGGGGTGATCAATGGAAGGTATACGGCGAGCATGGACGAGCCGTTCGTCGTGTTCATGATCGGGATGAGAATCAATCGCCTCCTCGCCATCAGGAAATGGCTCCCGACAACGCGCGCAATGGGGCCGATGCTCCGCGAGCTCTACAAGCATCCCGAGAAGGGCTTCCTCGGGGCGGAGTTCTTCTTCTACTGGCCGGGCGTCGCGATCCTCCAGTACTGGCGGTCCTACGAGGACCTGGAGAGGTTCGCCCGCAACCCGGATGACCCGCACCTCCCAGCCTGGCGGCGTTTCAATAAGACCGTGGGCTCGGACGGTTCGGTCGGCATCTTCCACGAGACCTACGTGGTCGAGGCGGGCCGCCACGAGGCGATCTACTCGAACATGCCGGTCTTCGGGTTGGCGAAGGCCACCGAGCACGTACCGGCAAAGGGTCGCCTGGAGACCGCCCGGCGTCGCCTGAGGCGGGGCGAGAACGAGCCAGCCGTTCCCTCCCCTGAATAAGGCTAGGCGATGCCTTCGGCTTTGCCGTGGCTCTGTGGAACCGAGGCGTAGTGCCCGACGGGCTCGCCGACCTACTGACCTGTCAAGCCGCGCACGAGGTCGCGCATGGAGACAATACCCACGGCTTCGTCTCCATGGACCACCAAGAGGTGACGGAAGTCGCCTTCTGTCATCTTCTACACGGCCTGCTCGAGTGACGCGTCCACCGTCACGGTAACTACGTCCGCCGTTGAGCTGTCGGCCACGCGCTGTCCGTCCGGATCCTGGCCCGCCGCGACGGAGTTGAGCACGTCCCTCTCCGTGAGACCCCCGGTTGCGTCCCACCAGTCAGACCGACGACGAGCGCCGCACCCGTGTTCCGCTCGGACATCCGCTGAGCCGCTTCTCGAAGCGTGGCTTCGGAGTCGACGGTGAGCATGTCCGTGTTCATTACCTCCTCTATATACATGCTTCCCTTTCTCGATCAACCCTTTGTCGCCATAATTCCAACACCTCGACGAGTCGACTTGTTCGGGCTGCTCGCCGTGCTACATCGAATCTGAAATAGTTCCAACGCCGTCCCGTGTCTCCTCTTTTGCCGCTACTCGTCCATCCGGCAGCCCCTTTGCCCTGCTGCCCAAGCTGTTCCCCCAAAGGCCTTCCAACGAACTCTCGACGGCACTGGAGATGGGGACGCGGGGAGGCCCCGGCGCAGGTGGATCACAGTATGAGGACCGGGCGACGCCTATGCTACTTCACCGTGTCTGCAGGGTAAGCATAATCGTCCTTCGGGCAGTTTCCTGGTTCGCAGGATTGCCAGCCTTGCGCCGACCGTCGGGGCCTTTGGTGCTCCGGCCTCTCGCATCAAAGGGGTTGCTCACCTACATGAGCAAGCGGAAGCCGGATAACAGGACCCACAGCCCCAGTGCGGTCCCACAAATCGGAACTATTACGACGAGCGGAAGCCTTATAGCGGTAGGCAAGCTCACCCAGACGACTTTGGCCCGTCGCGCCGGTCCTCTGAGTTTCAACTCGGCCCGATCCAGGAGGCGGGCGACCATCCGGAGCTCGCCTGCGAGAATCACCAGCCCCACCAGGAAGGTGCCCCAGCCGGGGCCCGGCAAGGGCGCCAACAAGAGGCTCGCGACCGCGATCACGATCCCGCCGACGATTAAGAGAACCTTCCGAAGAGCGAACCTACCCTGGCCGCTTCGCCGGCGACGATGGTAACGATCTCGAAACCGCTGGCCCGGCTTGCTCGCCTCGAACCGTCGCCAATCGTCTCTCATTCTTCCGATTATACCGCTCGATCTTTCCCTAACGCGGACCTCCAACAGCGGAACCCTTCGGCTGGCACCCTCTACGGTAGCCGAAGGGTTCCTAAGGCTGGGGTCTCAACCGGGTTCCTTCGCTCGCCGCCGTCGTTTCGCCCGAGGGCGGTTCTTGTTCGTTGGGGTTCCACCTGACGTACGCGCTCCCGTAATCCTCAGTGGTGGAGAATTGTCTGATCGCCCTGCCACCGTCGTCGAGGATCTGCACCCTCAACTCCTTGCTGTCACCGGCGGTCTTCCACGCCTCGGCCCAGGCGTAGTCTGCGGAATCGGGATCGGTTTGGACCCGAACCTCGTATTCCGCGGGGACGACTCCCTCGACCGAGCGACTCGCGCGAAGGTTGCCGTAGATGGCGCCGAACGGCACACCCTCGGCACCCGTGACCTTGACCGTAACCGTCTCCCCCTCCGAGGCGTCCCCGTACGAGGCCGCCGGATCGGTCCGCGGCTCGATCCCGCCAGCCCGCGTGTCCTCCCGGGTCAGCTCCAGAGCCGTCCCAGAATCTTGGCTCTGGGAGGTCAATAGCGCAGCGTAGCTGATCACCCCGTAGCATACCGCCACCCCGATCAGGAGCCCCAGAACCTCGCGCCAACCTATACCCAACCCTCGCCGTCCCGTTCGCTCGCGGACAAACCTTCCAACCGGATTGTATCGCGCTTCACGCCTCGCCCCGCCTTGCGCACGTGACAAGATTCTCCGAAGCTTCGGACCTTCTCCTACCAAAGGGCGCGGAAGATCCCCCATCCGGAGGATGTGCCCTCCCCATCTCACCTTGTAGAGTCTTCTCAGACCGGGCTGGCAACCATTACCCTCCTCCTGAAAGTCCAGCCCGCTCTTTCATTGGGGTTGGGCTTGCGACGAGCTCCGCTGGGTAGACGAGTACCATAAAGTACAAGAAAAGCCTGGTGCCCGTCCATAAGTGGGGAAAGGGAAAGGAGGAGTAGGACACCAGGTTAATATCTATATTCTAAACGCACGTATATACAATTGTCAAGGGCATGGGTTTTTCATCCTTGTCGCCGGACGGCCAGCACATGCTCAGTAGCTTTGCCTTGATCCTTGCGGCGTACCAGGGGACCTCCTCCTTGCCGAGGGGGCGAGGCTCTCAGCAACAGTACATCATTCCGGCATCCCATGCCTGTTGCTCTGGCGTGTCCTCGGCGAGAATTTCGCGTTCCTTCTCACCGAGCCCCCCTGGGTGCTCGAAGTGTTCGCCCACCTTGCGATGAAGCCTCTAACAGAGCGGCTGCCGGAGACCGTGGCTTCACTTCGTCACCCTGGCATGCCTCATGCTCCACTGAGCCGTCGCCCTCCTCGTCGGAGGTCCATAACACGCTCTAACGTTAGCAGCGGGGGAAAGTCCGCCGAACCCTTCCAACGTCGGTAGCAGGACTCTGGTGGATGCGTAGACGGAGGCCAGGCGGGCAAGGGGTTCTCCTGGAAGGCAGCTTTGGCGAGGTGTTGCCGTATCGGCGGAAAGGTTGCTAGAGCAGGATGCGCGGAGGCGGATGGATCGGAAGGAGGCACGGGATGGGCCGGGAGCCGGAGGTGCAAGAAGAGCGTGAGGAGCTACGCGAGCGGATCGATGGATGAATGAAGGTGCCGCTCGACCTGCTTGGAATCGCCCTTATAGTGGTCGTGATCGTGGAGTTTTCGGCAGACCTATCCCCAGGGTGGGAGTCGGCGCTGGGTGCGGTGAACTGGTTCATCTACGTGGCGTTTGCCCTCAATTTTCTGGTGCAGTTCGCGCTCGCCCCTTTTAAGGGGCGGTATCTCAGGCGCAACTGGTTAGCGGCCATCTCTGTGCTGCTGCCCGCCCTCAGGGCGTTGCGGGTTCTGAGGGCGGTACGGGCGGCGGCACGGAGCCTGCGGCTGGTGCGTGTGCTGACCGCCACGAACAGGGGCACCCGCTCGCTCAACTACATGCTGCGCGGCCACCAGTTCGGGAGGGTCCTCGGCCTGACGGTCGCCGTCATCGCCGTCGGCGCCGCCGTGCTTGCCTACTTCGAGACGGGAGGAGGCCAGCTCGGGACGGGGTACGGCGAGGCGCTGTGGTGGGCGACCGCGTTCGTCACGACCCTCGGAAGCGACTTCCAGCCGGGCACCGTGGAGGGGCGCATCGTCGCCACGCTGCTCGTCGTGTGGGGGCTGGGCGTGTTCGGCTTCCTGACGGGCGCGGTGGCCTCGTACTTCGTCGGTCAGGACGCGGCCGGTGGGGACGTCGCGGGCGTCACCGGCGAGGAGATCCGGGACCTGCGCCAGGAGGTGGCGGAGCTCAAGGCTATGCTCGGTGAGGCACTTGCCACCAGGAGGGCCGAAGGAGGGGAGGAGAGACGCACCTAGCCCGGCAGGGCTCGCCGAAGTTTCCCGAAGAGCGGTTTAGGATCCCCGCCCGGCGGTAAGTAGCAAGCAGTTACCCGGAAGCGAGCGCAAGAGGAAAGGAGCACAGTTCATGGGCGACAGGCGCGAGTCCAAGACGAGCGGCGGTGACAAAAGAGAAGGCGCGATGGATAAGGCCAAGGGCCGTCTCAAGGAGGCCGCCGGAGCCCTGACCGGCGACGAGAACAAGAAGGCCGAGGGCCGCGACGACCAGCGTAGCGGCACCATAAAGGAGAAAAAAGGTCACCTCAAGGACCTGTTCAAGTAGCAGCAGTCCCAGCATTACCCCTCCCGGAGGCCGGACCACGTGGTTCGGTCCCTTTTCCATTGCGGAGTGGTCTTCTAGCGCCGGACGCTCGGGCCGACGCGTTTCGTGGCGGTGCGGAAGTCGTAGGTGGTGATCGAGAGGCTGCCTAGCTTGTGTGGTGTGATCCTCTTCTCGCTTTTATGCTGTAAATCGTAAGATTTTGTAGTCAGAAATATAGAATAAAGGAAGCCCCGATGATGGTGTCGGGGCTACTGTATGCCACTCAAACTCATCTACAAGTAAGTCAACCCAAAGCCTCATCTATTCCATCAGCTGTGTGGCTGCCCATAGAAGGCATCCAATGAGAGTACAGGTCTAGAGTGAGCCTGATCGAAGAGTGCCCAAGTAGCTTCTCTTAAGAAAGAGTTACTGAGTGATCCTTCACCCAGTAACACCTTCTCATCCTCCAAACCCTTTCCCAAAGGTCCCTGGCAGAATGATGTCATTGACACTCGTGGAGGTCAACGACAAGATCAATACTCTAAATAAGATCTAATGTTCCCTTAACTAAACTGCATAAAAAGATGTAACCAAAACTACATACAAAGATGTAAAAATTCTCAAACCCCTCATTTGTACTTGACAAGAACCTATGTGCGTTTAGAATCTAGTCATTAACTGGTGTCCTAACTCCCTTTCCCCTTTTCCCCACCTTGGACGGGCACCAGCTTCTTTTTTTAATGAGCATGAAGACGATTCAAGTTGAGAACCTTTGAAACACCTACCTGACGTGTTCTTAGAGGCTCTAGGAGTCTTTGTAAGAGCCTTCTGTCCCTTCTGAAGGGTAAGTTAGCAGAGGTGTTGGAGAGAGGATTCTAGGGTTTTGTATTTTAAATGTTTGGGCCGATAACCACTTCTTACTAGAGCATACAGAGAGGAGGACTAACCATAGCCTAACTGGAGTGCTTAAAAAGCTGGAAAGATTAGGTTGCGTTGTGTGCCATTCTGTATGCCACTCGCTTCCCACTAACGGCATACACGAGGGGAGTTACCATTATGGCCATCTGATGAAAAATAGCGATTTGTAGGTAATATTATAAAATTAGCGTCTTACAGAAGGACCTACTCTTTTCATGGCGGTACGGAAGTCGTAGGTGGTGATGGATAGGCTGCCTAGCTTGTGTGGTGTGATCCTCTTCTCGAAGTCGCGCAAGTTGATCGAACGACGCATACACACCATCGCCGCCTCGCGGCACAGCGCTTCGAGGTCCGCCCCCGAGTAGTCGCGCGTCACGGCGGCGAGTTGCTTGAGGTCCAGGTCGTGGGCGGTGGGCATGTCTTGCGCGTGTATCTTCAGGATGTGCAGCCGGGCCTCCGCGTCGGGGAGTCCAACCTCTATCTCGTGGTCGAACCGGCCCGGCCGCCGCAGCGCGGGGTCCAGGGCCGAGGGTCGGTTGGTCGTGGCGATGACGCAGACGCGTCCGAGGTCGTTCATGCCGTCCATGAGCGAGAGTAGCTGGGAGACGAGGGTCGCCTCGAAGCTCTCGCTCATCGTGTCGCGCGCGGCGGCGAAGGAGTCTATCTCGTCGAAGAGGATGATCGCGGGGGCCTTGGCGCGGGCCTCGGAGAAGATGCTTCGCAGGCGCTGCTCGCTCTGGCCCCAGTACTTGTTGAGTATCTCCGGCCCCGCTACCGCGATGAAGTGCGCCTCACTCTCGTTGGCGACCGCCCGGGCGAGCAGGGTCTTCCCGGTCCCCGGCGGCCCGTAGAATAGTATTCCCCTGTGCGGCCGGATGCCCAACCTCTCGAAGATCTCCGGGTGGGTTATCGGGAGCTCGACGGCCTCGCGCACGAGGGCTATGGTCTCGCGCATCCCGCCGACGTCCTCGTAGCGCGTCTCCGGCACGTTTCGGCTCCCCGGAGCGGCCCCGCTCACGGCCACGACCCCGGCACCACCCTGGCGCACGCTCCTCGCGAGTCGCTCCAGGAGGCCCTCCCTCGGTTCGAGCGGCGCGCTCTCCTCGGGGCGGGCGTCCCTGTTCTTCGTGACAGTCCAGTCGGTGACGGGGCCGCTGCCCTTGTAGCGCCAGGTCTCGTCGCGGTTCGGGTCGATCTCCTCGGGCAGGCGCGC
This sequence comes from uncultured Rubrobacteraceae bacterium, assembly GCA_902806075.1. Classification (GTDB taxonomy): domain Bacteria; phylum Actinomycetota; class Rubrobacteria; order Rubrobacterales; family Rubrobacteraceae; genus Rubrobacter_F. The sequence continues at coordinate 25,167 of CADCVG010000018.1, read as the reverse complement.
CAGGACCTCGGCCGTACCGTCGAGGTCCAGGATCGGGCACCGCACGCAGGGGCCGAGGTCGGAGAGGACGCGCTCTGTCAGGCGCTCCTTGTCCACCCTGTAGACCCCGTCCTCGCCCGTCTCGCCGAAGGCGTACCAGGAGTTCGGGGTGGCGTGCTCGTTGTCGTAGACCCGGATCTGCTTGCACGAGAAGAGCTGCTTGCCGGCGAGCTTCTTCGGCGTACACCATTCGAGCGCCGTCCTGTCGCGGCGCTGCTTGCGCAGGAAGCAGCCCAGGCCCGCGAAGAGCTCCTCGCCCGAAAGCGCAACGCCGTCCGCCGCATACTCGGCATCTCTCTCACCCCGCAAGAGAACACGAAGATCGTCCAGAGGACGCCACTCGTCCGGCAACTCCAGCTCGACCGCGACCTTCGGGATAACCCCCACCGCGCCGTTAGAACCCTCTATCCGGTAAGATGGATGACGGGCCGCGACGGAGGCCGCCCTCTCTAGAGCGCCCTCGGAGGCAAAGGGAAATCTCATGCTGACCCTCACGAAAAACGATTCTATCACCGCGCGAGCGAACCGGACCGCGCAAGGAGGATGGCGAATGGCCGACAGAAAGAACCCGCCCGTCTCGACCCGCCGCGGCGACGACGGTACCACGACGCTCTTCGGCTCGGGAAGGATGTCAAAGAGCGACGGTCGCATCATTGTTTTGGGTGATGTGGACGAGGCGAGCTCGTTTATAGGGCTCGCCCGCGCGGAGGCGGAGGGAGACATAGCAGAGCTCCTGATCGGACTGCAGAGACTTCTCTACCGCGTCATGGGCGACGTCGCCATGCCCGAGGAGAAGAACGCGGTGAACGAGGACGTCGTCGAGTACCTGGACGCGGCGCTCGAAGAGTGGCGAGACCGGACGGAGATCCCCAAAGAGTTCGTCATCCCCGGGGAGAGTCGTCTGGGGGCGCTGCTCGACGTCGCCCGCTCGGTGATGCGACGCGCGGAGCGGAGCCTCGTCGCCGCCGGATACGCTGAAGAACATCCCTGCGCTCTAAAGGCCGTAAACCGCCTCTCGGATCTCCTCTTTGTCGTCGCCCGCAACGCCGACGGCAGAAACTCCCTCTCGAGAGGGTAGCCCGGTGGCAGGTTCCGCGCCAGGGGTATGATGTGGAGCGACGGGAGAAGCTAGTAGGAGGTAGTGCGTGGTGGCCAAGTTCGGGGTGTTCGTTCCGCAGGGTTGGAGGATGGACCTGGTCGAGATAGAGGACCCGGTCGAACAGTACGAGGCGATGACCCGGGTGGGGCAGGTCGCCGAAGAGTCGGGGGGGTACGACTCGATCTGGCTCTACGACCACTTCCACACCGTCCCGGAACCGACGATGAACACCGTCTTCGAGTGCTGGACCGCAACCGCGGGCCTGAGCCGCGACACCTCCAGCATCAAGATCGGGCAGATGGTCACCTGCAATGGGTATCGTAACCCGGCGCTGCTCGCCAAGGTCGCCTCGACCGTGGATGTGATGAGCAATGGGCGTCTGCTCTTCGGGCTCGGCGCGGGCTGGTACGAGCACGAGTGGAGGGCCTACGGCTACGGCTTCCCCGAGCTTCGGGACCGGATGCGCGCCTTCAGGGAGGCGTGCGAGATCATCCACCGCATGTGGACCGAGGACGAGGTCGTCTTTGACGGCGAGTACTACAAGGTGGACAAACCGATCAACGAGCCGAAGGGTGTGAGAGATCCGCATCCCTCGTTCTGGATCGGGGGTAGTGGCGAGAAGGTCACCCTGAAGCTCGTCGCGAAGTACGGTGACGCCTGCAACGTCGGCGGCGGCGTCGAGAGGCTCAAGCACAAGTTCGGTGTCTTGAAGGGGCACTGCGACGACATCGGGCGGGACTACGAGGAGATCACACGCTCCACCTCTATCAACGTCTACCTCCTGGAGGAGGGCGAGGACCCCGAGGCCGTGACGAAAGAGGCCCGCGGCTCCAAGAGCTACGAGGAGTACAGCCGCGAGTTCATGGTCGGGACGGCCGAGCAGCTCTCCGAGCGGCTCCAGCCGCTGGTCGACGCCGGCGTGAACTACTTCATCGTCTACATGCCCCGCGTCGCCTATGACCCCGCCCCCATCGAGAAGTTCGCCAAGGAAGTAATCCCCAACTTCTCCTGAGCGTCCGCCGCGTTGCGGGCGTAGAATCGGGGGGTGAGCGACGAGAAGGGCAGAGCGGCCGTGCTGGCGGAGGTCTCCCTGATCCTGGCCGCCGTCTTCTGGGGCCTGAACTACGCGGCGACCAAGTACGCCGCCGATTTCGTTCCGCCCCCCCTGCTCGTGACGTTCCGGTTCGCCCTCGGCGGCCTCCTGCTCCTCGGAGTCCTCCGCCTCCTCGAACCCGCGAGCAGGCTAAAGCGCGCGGACTTCCTCCCCATGCTCGGTCTCGGGTGCTTCGGGGTGGTCGCGGCACAGACTTCCTTCACGTTCGGGGTGAGCATGACGAGCGCCTCGAACACCGGTTTGATCTTCGCTACCGCTCCTATCTGGGGGATGCTCCTCGGTTACGTGTTCGGACTGGAGCGTCCAAGCTCCGGGGGCGTTTTAGGGGTGGGGCTCTCCCTGCTAGGGGTCGGTATCGTAATGCGCGAGGGGTTGGGGGCCGGAGATACGAGCCTCTTGGGTGATTTCCTGATCCTGCTCGCCGCCGTATTCGTCGGGGTGTACACGGTCTTCTCCATGTCCATGCTCGAACGTTACTCGCCGCTCGCGGTGGCTACCTACCCAACGCTCTTCGCGGCCCCGGTCACCCTGATCCTCTCCTCCCCGTTCCTCCCGGGCGTGGCCTGGGGGAGCCTCGGTCTCGGGGTCTGGGCCGCCATAGGCTACGCGGCCGTCTTCGCCACCGCCTTCGCCTTCGCCGCCTGGCAGCGCGGCATCTCGCGCATAGGAGCAAACCGCGTGCTCGTCTACCAGTACCTCATCACCCTCACCGGCGTCGCTTCAGGCATAGTCTTCTTCAGCGAGGATCTCGGACCCGACCAGCTTATCGGGGGCGCCGTCATCCTCCTCGGCGTCTACCTGGCACGACGCCGGTGACCCGGAGGCCGAACCCGAAAGGAGCCAGCACATGGGCATCCCGCACGACGACCTGGAAGACCTCGACCTCACCCCGCCGGAGGGAGGCTACGAGCTCTACCGGCACAAGAACGCCGCTCAGATAAAGACGAAGAGCTGGCGCGGCCTCTACTGGGCCCGCCGTAACGAAGAGGGAGACTACGAGCTACGCAGCGTGCCCACTTCGGAGGGCGAGCATCCCGCTCCGGGCGGCGTCTTCCCCAGGGAAGGTTTCGAGAGACACTACGAGAAGGTGTACCCGTCGTAGAAGCGGGCCTCCGCGGTTTGAGGGTTACGAGCGATGGAGAGCTGGCTCAACCGATGAGGGTGTAGGTGCCGGTGGCGAGCGCCACGACCTCGCCGCTCTCCTCCTGGGTAACCTCCGCCTCGGTAATGGTTATCCGCCCACCGCCCTTGCGTACACGAGCGGTCGAGATGAGCGTCCCCGGCTTGCCGGGCTCCAGGTAGTTTATCTTGATCTCGATGGTAACGGCGCTCTCGTCCTCCCCGGCGGTCGTCTTTATGGCCTCGGCCATCGAGACGTCCACCAGGGTGTAGACAGCTCCTCCGTGAGCGGTGCCGCTGGGGTTGAGGTGGTGATCCTCGACCTGCAAGCTCACGATGGCGCGCCCTTCCTCCGTACCAGATAACTCGGTACCAACATACTCCCGGAACCCCGCGTCTTCACTCATAAGGCAGAGCTTTACCCTCGTAGAGCGGCGTCAAACCCGAGGCCATGCAGCGACCGGGGGTAGTGTTGGATAATGGATGGTGGGAGAGAGGAGAGGATCTGGCATGGGTATACCGGACGCGCCTTTCGTGGATCGCGGTGACGCCGGGAGGCGGCTGGCCGAGAGGCTGGCGCCCTACAAGGACGAGCGCCCCGTGGTGTTCGCCCTGCCGCGGGGCGGGGTCCCTGTGGGGGCGGAGGTTGCGCGCTCTCTGGGAGCGCCGCTCGAGGTCGTCGTCTCCAGGAAGCTCGGCGCCCCGGATCAACCGGAATTCGGCATCGGCGCCGTGGCCCCCGGCGACGTGCGTGTGCTCAACGAGCACGCCGTAAGGGTTCTCGGCATCCCGGAGGACTACCTGGAATGGGTCACCGAACGGGAGTCGGCCGAGGTCGAGCGGCGTCTGCGGCTCTTCCGCGGAGACCGGCCCTACCCCGACCTGGAAGGGCGGACAGCGATCCTCGTAGACGACGGTCTCGCCACCGGCGTGACGGCCCGTGCGGCGCTTCGTACTCTGCGCCGCATGGAGCCGGAGAGGCTCGTCTTGGCCGTCCCCGTCTGCGCGCCGCAGACCGCCGCCCTGATCCGCCCGGAGGCAGACGACCTGCTCTGTCTGATCGCCCCGACCGACCTCAAAGCTATCGGCCTCTGGTACGAGAGCTTCGAACAGGTTCCTGACGAAGAGGTCATACGCCTACTCGAAGAAGCCGGGCACCGAGCGGGGCCAGAGTCCTGAAAAAGCTCCGGTCCCTTGGGTGCTCATGGACGACAGCGTGCCCCGCGCGAGGAGGTAGCGGTTGACCTGGAAGGCGGCGACGAACGCTATCGCCAGGACCAAACACTATTATGCTGCCCCAGAAGAGGAGGTTCAAAGGCCCCGCATCCCTATTTGCTCGTGCTATCGCCGTCTTTCGTCTGGTGCAGGAGCGCCGTGAAGCCTTCGCGGAAGGTGGGATAGCGGAAGCGGTAACCGGAGGCGACGAGCCGGGCGTTGGAGCAGCGTTTGTTGGTGCGAGCGCGCGAAGCGCCGCGGGGGGTCTCGTTGGCATCCACTCGTACGGCGGGTGGTGAGGGAGATACAGCCTCCAGGAGGGGGCCGCCGGGTTGCGAGGCGAGCCATCCGGCGATGGTGCGGCGGGTGGCGGGCTCGTGGTCCACACCGAGGTAGATGGGGTCGGGGTCTTGCAGGAGCAGGAGGTGCCGTAGCGCGCCGGCGCAGTCGTCGCGGTGGATACGGTTGGTGTAGCGGGGCGGGTCTTCGTCGCGGGGCGGTTCGTGGAACGCCCGTTTGATCATGCCGCTCCTGCCGGGGCCGTAGATGCCGCCGAGCCTCAGCACGACGGCGGGGACGGCGCCGCCCAGGACGAGGCGTTCCCCTTCGAGGAGGCGAAGGCCGCTCGCGCTTACGGACCCGGTTGGGGAGTCTTCGTCCACCCACTCGCCGTTTCTCTGGCCATAGACGCCGGTGCTGGAGACTAGGACGAAGCGCCGGAGAGCGTTTCGGGGTGCCAGAGCCGAGAGGAGGTTGCGCGGGCCGTCCACGTAGGCAGTCTTGTAAGACTCGTCGGTGGAGCCTCCGGGGGAGACTGTGTGGACGACGGCGTCGAGGTCTTCGGGCAGGACGCCGGGTGGCAGGGGCGCGGAGAGGTCGGCGTTTATAGGATGGATCCCGGGTGGGAGAGCGGAGGTGTCGCGGCGCAGGCCGAAGACGGTGTGGCCTTCGGAGGCGAGGAGGAGGCCGAGGGCCGAGCCGACGTAGCCGCAGCCGGAGATCAAGACACGCATCTAAGGGAGTTTACCGCTTATCGGGCGGGGGCAGCGGATGAGCGTGCCGCCATGCTGAACAGGTCTAGGCGGTTAGCGTCCTGTACTTCGGCTTGGGCTCACCATGCCAGCCCAGAACCATCCGACGAACTCTGCGTAGACTGCTTCGAGGCGCGGCGGTACTTACTTACCGGCTCGTAGTCGTTCGTATCATCTTCGAAGTCGAGACCGCTGGGGTCATGGTGGAACAGTTTCGGCTGCCTCGTCGAAGACGCGACCTTATCCTGGTGCGATCCGTGCCCGGCCCGTACTGTCGTTCGTCGCCGGGCTCTCTCTAGCAACATCCTGATTTTGCTGTACCGGCTGGTATATTAGATCGATGCTCTTTCGGGCAACATTGTTCGAGAGATGTTTGCAAGACTAGTGTTATAGACCAGAGAGGTGGAGCATGGCGGCGCAGTCTGAAGACATAAAGAGGCTCAAGGAACGCCTCGAAGGGCGTCCGGGACCGGTGCTCTCGGTGTATCTGAGCGTGAACGCGCACTACCCGGAGAACCAGGGCCAGGCGTACAAGGTGCGCCTGAAGGACGCCCTGAGGGAGATAGAGGACCTGCCGGAGGAGTTGGACCAGCAGGTCCGGGAGTCTGTCGAGGGCGAGGTGCGCCAGCACGCGCGTACCGTGGTCTTTTTCGTGGCAGAGGACGGGCTCTTCGAGCGGTACGACCTACAGTTGGACCTACCGGAGGCGTACCGCTTCGGGGAGCCGTACCTCGCGCCGCTCGTTCTGGCGCTGGATGAGCACGAGTCCTACGGGGTAGCGCTCGTGGACGCGGAGGAGTTCCGCTTCTTCGTCTCGGCGCCCATGGGAGATCCTTCCGAGGGCAGCGGCGGGGCGAGCAGCGGATACTTCCGGGAGGTGGATGTCTCGCCGGGGAGCCCGGGCCCGAGGAGTGGGATGGACCAGGAAGACCTCAGCCGCCGAACCGAGGCAAACATACACAAATTCTATAAGGACGCTGGCGAGCTCACGCGGAAGCTAGTCTTTCAGGACAACGTCAAGAACCTCATAATCGCCGGCCCAAAGGAGAGGACCTCGGACTTCCGGGAGACGCTCCCGCAGGAGATACAGGAGAAGGTGGTCGCCGAGGAATCCGTCTCCGCCAACGCGCCGGAGGCCGAGATCGCGCAACAGTTCGAGGCCATCCAGCAGCAGGCCGAGAGGGAACGCGAGGACGACCTCATTGCAAAGGCCCGCGAGAACGGGGTGCGCGGCGTCAAGGACACGATCGAGGCCCTCCAGGAGGGACGGGTCTACCACGTCGTCGCCCTCTACGACCTGCAAGGCGAGACCCGGTGGTGCGACAACGACGAGCTGGCCATCACGGACATGAGCCAGAAGGAATGCCCCTTCTGCCGCCAGGAGACGAGGGTGCGACCCCTCATGGACGTCCTCATAGACCTGGCCACCGCCCGGGGCGCCCGCCTGGAGTATGTGCGCTCCCGCGACGACTTTGGCGAGACACCAAACGAGGACGTCGAGAGGGAGCACGACCGCGAGGACGCCTCCGCCGTCCTGCGTGAGGAGTTCGAGGGACTCGCCGGGCTGTTGAGGTACTAGCCGGCGGCTACCGCTCCGGGCTCCCCTTCTGCGCGAGCAGGTCGCAGTAGGAGCCCGCTACGGCCGGAAGGCTGTCTAGCCCCAACAACTCGATAACCGTCCGGTGTTCAGCAATCACGGTGGGCTCGCTCGCTGCGCGTCTGGCGGCGGCTTGTTCGCCGCTCGGCAGCACCGTTTCGAGCTCGACGAACGCACCGAGGCCCGTCACGAGGTCCAGGTGTATCCGGGTATCGCCGTAGCGGTAGAGGACGCGCCGCTTCTCGACCACGACCCTCACGCCTAAAGCTTCGGCCAGCACCGGGATGAGGGCTTGGGGATCATCTATTGGGGCGATCCGGTAGTCGCTAAACCGCGGGCCGGAATGGTCGGGGCGTGCGTAGAAGATCAAAGCCGCCCCAGCCTCGCCGTGCTCGTAAGATCCGGCCTCGCTGCCGTCTCCCCCATCTTCCTGACGCCACCACTCGCGCAGCTTCAGGCGGTCACACGGTACCACGAAGTAAGTATCGCGCTGCCACATAGTCTGGACGTAGACCGCAACGCCGGCCAGCGCCTGCTTCGCCAGCGCGTCGAGGTTTGCGCTGTCGGAGCAGCGCACCTTCAGCTCCAGGTTCCGCACGTTGCCTCCCTAGTGTCGCGGCTCTAGCCGGTTAGCTTCACAACGACCTCTGCCAGGAGGCCCAGCGCGAAGAGAGTACCGAAGCGGCGGTTGTGGAGGAAGGCGAAGGCGACGTACCACAGGGGCCACACGTCGGCGCGGTACTCTCGTGGCATCGTCGCGGGCCTGGAGCTCTTGTATGCCGGGACGATGAGCTTGAAGAACCCGTAGAGCGAGAGGAGCACGACGAGCATCAACGGGGTGAAGAAACCAATGAGGACGAGATAGAGGACGAGGAGATATTGGAGGACCATCATGCCGAGGACGGTGTAGCGGGAGGGACGCTCCCCCAGCAGCACGGGCAGGGTGCGGATGCCCTTACTCTTGTCGGCGTCGAGCTTGTCTATGTGCTTGCCGAAGATAATGGCGGTGGTCCCCAAAGCGTATGGCAGTCCCGCGAGCACGACCTGCCAGCTCCATTCTCCAGCGATGGTGTAGTAGCCGCCCCCGATCATGAGCGGTCCCCACACTACGAGGACCGCGAGCTCCCCGAGACCCACATACTTCAAAGGCCAGGTGTAGAAGAGCACGAAGAACGCCCCGAGCCCGAGCAGGACGAGCACTGGCAGCCCGCGCAGGTAGACGAGGTACGCCCCGGCCGCGAGCGCCACGAGGCCCGTACCGGCGGCGTAGAGGAGCACGTCGCGCACCGTCATAAGCCCCGCCTCCACGGGCTGTACGCCGTACTGTGTACGGAACGAGTCACCGGAGTCCGCACCCTTGAAGTGGTCCGTCAGGTCGTTGAGCAAGTTGTTGGTCGCGTGGGCCGCGAGGAGGCCGAGCGTGACGAGGGACCAGAGGAGAAGGTCGAACCTGCCCTCTTTAGCGGAGAGCAGGCCGGCTATGCCGGAGGAGATCAGGGTGATGATCAGTACCGCGGCGCGGGTCGCGATGAGCCAGCGCGAGACGAAGTCCAGCCCGCGCCACTCCTCCTTGGTGGGGCGCGGTATCAACCTGAGCGCCCTGCCCCACATCGCCACGTCCATACCCAGTGCTCCTCTTCTCGCCATCGTCTGTAACGGTTATACACCCCGGCGATACACCAAGAGGTGAAGGGGTCTACGCCGGAGGTACATCGGTCGTGGCAGCCTGGAGCGGGAGCCAGGCTTCGCCGGCGGGGAGCGGTCTCGAGGGTTGGTAGCCCCACCTGAGCACCTCCCCGCACTCGCACCGCCCGGACGCCACCCGGAAAGCGGCACGCGAGGAAAGCAGTCACAGTCCCCACTATAGCTACCACAGCCCCTCCGCCCCACGGTACCTCTAACCGCGCCGGAGAGCCCTACCGGAAAGCGCGCCCCTTGCACACTCCTTCAGGATACAAGGCGCGATACCTTTAGCGACGCCCTGTAGTGGGAGGGATGGTACGATCTTTTTGTGAGTGACGGAGAGTTACGAAACAGGCACGAGACGGACCCGGCCCTCGCCTATCTACAGAGGCTCGACGAGGAGACCGTGACCCGGGCGTGGGGGCCGGGCAAGACGCCGGAGGACAGGCGGCGCATCGTCGCGGCGGCCCTGATCTTCGGTCGGCAGTTCGACGAGCGGATGAGCGAGAATCCCCCCGAGAGCAACGAAGAGAAGGACTTCCAGCGCTTCCTCATGGCCCTGATGAACGCCGTCATACGGGAGTTCGCCGAACGTGAAGGTATGGACCTCGCCTCCGCGGGAGCTTTCTTGAGCGACATCAACACCAGAGACTACGTCCTCGAATTAAACGAGGTTCTGGAAGAGTCAGCCGAAGACTCCGAAAAGCCTCTAAACGAATGCTTCAAAGCTGCTATCGAAGCTCGTCAGGACCGCGCCGCCTGGTCCCGTCACTTTAGCAGCGGCTAGAGACGACGACGTTCCTCCGCCGGAGGTACTTGCCGGGTACGCTCCCCTTCAGCCTTGACCCTCTGGTCTTCCCAACGCTCCAGAGTGCGCCCCGGCAGGTACACGATCTTCAACCACAAACATAGCGCGACCGCGAAGAAGACCAACATCGCCCCGAACTGCAACAACTCCGAATACATCCTTACTCCTCCCACCCTCTTAACTAACATCTTGCCACTGCTAGTAATTCTATCCGCCAATAATATTCCGCATGTCACTCTTCGTAATCGTTCTCACCCTTCCCCTCACGGCGGTGGAGGGGGCGGCCGGCGACGAGGTCGCCTGAGGTTGCTGCGTGGCTCTCGACGGGCTCTCCTCAACAGCATCTGCCGAACCCGGAGCTACTCTCGCGTAGCTCGAGCGGTCAGCGTTCGCGCCGGAAGTAGTAAAGGACCAGAAATACGGCAACGGCGACGGTCGCCACTACGAGGACGGTATTCGAGTAGGAGCCGATCCAGTCTTGTACGAGCGCCCAGTTGGCGCCGAGGAACACGCCGGCCCCGATAAGAACGGCGTTCCAGAGCGCGGAACCGATGGTCGTGAGCACGACGAACCGGGCGAGGGGCATCCTGGCTGTTCCGGCAGGTATGGAGATGATGCTCCGGGCGACCGGTACGACTCGCGCGAAGAGCACCACCCAATCGCCATAGCTCCTGAACCATCCCTCGGCCCGATCTAGCCTCTTCTTGTCCACGCGCAGCCAGGAGCCGTAGCGGAGGACGAGCCGGCGTCCCCCCCAGCGCCCTAGCGCGTAGAGGATAAGGGCGCCGAGTACGCTCCCCAAGGTAGCCGCGACGAGAGCCCCCCAGAAGTTTAGGTCGCCCCGGCCAACGAGGAAGCCGGCGAGCGGCAGGACGATCTCGGACGGAATCGGGGGGAACAGGTTCTCGGCGACGAGGAGCAGCGCCAGGCCCAGGTAGCCAAGCGCTGAGATGACGTCCATAACCCACTGGTCGATGCCGTCTAGCAAGAAACACCCTTCTGGCGGCTCCCGCGTCGGGGCTCCGCAGCTAGTTACCCAACCGAAATTGAGTATACGCACGAGCCCCGAAAGAGTTGCGCGCGACCACGGGACCGACCCCGATCGCCTCTCTCGCGCATCTCCCTCCTTCGTATGAGCATGCGCCTATAAGGGCGTAGAGCTCTTCGGGCTCTACAGGTCTGTGCGGCGGTACCTGACCGTGCTGTCCTTGCCGACGAGCACCGCCGCGAAACACCCGGCCTCGACCCCCGAACCGCTCCCACGCCGCCATGCCTTCCCGGACAGCGTCTGCTCGCTACCGACAGTTCTGGTTCCGGAGACGAGGAACAGCTGGTGCTCGTATCTGTGCACGTCGAGTTCCAGATCCTATGTGCGGAGGAAGGCACGTTCTTCTGAAGGCCGCGGGTTTTCTCCAGGCTCTTTGCTGCTGGTGGGGCGCGGCTTGATGTGGGAGAGGGCCGTCCGCCGGAGCGCCGGGAGGAGGATGCCGGGGCGCAGGAGTGCTGATGGTGGTTCGAGGAGGTTCTTCACCTCCAGCAGGGTCCTGGCGACGTCCTCCCGTTCGACGGCGAGTGCCATCACCTCCCCGGAGACACCGTGAAATAGACGGCGGGTCGGGCCGAGCTCCTCCACGCGCCCCACCGACCACTGCCGGTCGCTGTTGGCCGTCAGGGTCCAGCATGGGGCGACGGCCGTCGCCTGGCGCTCGTGGAAGCGGCGTCCGAGACCGGCGTGATCGTCGGGGGCGCGACGGCGTTGCTCGCGAAGGCATTCGTCCAGGACCTCGGCGGAGAGGGCGACCGCGGTCATACCGCTCCCGTAGGAGGGGTTGAAGGAACAGGCCGCGTCGCCGGTAACGAGGAAGCCCTCGGGGAGGCGCACTTTTTCGTAGAGGCGGCGGCGGTTGGCCGTGCGGCGGTAGCCGTAGACGGGCGAGACGGGCTCGGCGCTTTTTATAGCGTCGTGGATGGCGGGGCTCGGGAGGCTCCGGGCGAACTCGAGGAAGGCTTCGCCGTCCGTCGGAGGATAGTCGCCGCCGAGCCCGATCAGGACGGCAGTCCATACGCCGCCCTCCACCCGGCGGAGCGTACCGCCCCGGGGGTTGTCCGGCCAGCCCGGCAGCACCGAGATGCTCTCCCAGTCCTCCGAAAAACCTTCGGGGACCTCGAACCACCGGGTCGCGTACCCGAGCCGGGCGTCCACGACCTCTTCTGTGGGGGCATGGTAGCCGATCTCCTCCAACCAGCGCGGCGCTCGGGAGCCCTGCCCGCTCGCGTCCACCACCAGATCCGCGTACAGAACCTCCTCCGGCTTCGGAGAGCCACCGGCCTGTCGTATCCGCACCCCTGCTATCCTCCCGTTGCCGCCGGGGGTGAGGCCCAGAACCTCGGAGCCGGCGAGGAGGCGGACGTTCGGCTCCTCCTCCAGGCGATGGCGAAGACGTTCTTCGAGGAGTGCCCGACTCGCGGCGCGCATCGTGATCCCGGACCGAAACCGGGGCAGGCGGCCCGCGGGCGTATCGGTGATAAAGTCCTGTGCCTGATCGAACAACGGACACCCGGCGGCGGCTAGCTCATCGTCCAGACCGGGGAAGTACCGTTCGAGTATTCTGCTCCCCCGCGCCGCCAGGCTGTGCAGGTGACGCCCCTGGGGTACACCCTTGCGTCCGAGCTGCTTGTGCGCCCCCGGAGAGAAGACGTCGCGCTCCAGGATCGTCACCCGGTCGAAGTAACCCGCCAGGACTCGTCCGGAGATCAGACCTCCCATCCCCGCGCCGACGACGACCGCGTGCCGCCACTCCCCTCCACGTCCAGATTCGTATATATGTGCAACTTGCATACCCTTGATCCTAGCCGCCGGGATGGCGGCGTGCAGTGAAGCAGAGCGCATGATGGTTCTCGGCAGCACTTGAACCGGGGTGACGGGAAGGGTAGAGTTTGGCGCTCGTACAGGGCCGTCCGCGTAAAGTATGTGCGTCCGGGCGACCAATAGACAAGGGGGGATCACTCTGGACGGCAACGGACGAGGAAATCTTGGGGACGACCTGCGGCGGCGCATGATCTTTTTGCGGTCGATGATCTCGCACCCTCGCAGGGTGGGCGCCGTCTGGCCGACCTCCCGGTGGGCGGTGCGGGACCTTCTGGACATGGGAGATCTGCCCCGGGCGCGTACGGTCGTCGAGTTCGGGGTCGGGACCGGCGTCTACACTGGCGAGATCCTCGAACGCCTCCACCCGGACGCGAGCTTCCTGGCCTTCGAGATCGAACCGGACCTCGCCTCCACCGTCGCCGAACGCCTGGGAAACGACCCGAGACTGCGCGTCATCAACGACTCCGCCGAGAACGTCGAGGAATACCTCGACGGCGCGAAGGCCGACTACATCGTGAGCAGCATCCCCTTCACCTCGCTCCCGGCGGGACCGCGGCAGAGTATCCTCGGGGCGGCGCGAGCGGCGCTAAAGCCGGATGGGAAGATGCTCGTGCTCCAGTACTCCACCACCGTCCTTCCGTACCTGCAACGTCTCTTCGCCCCGATAGAACGCCGCCTCTCGCCGCTCAACATACCCCCCGCCTTCCTCTTCGCCTGCTCGGTCTCCGAAGAACCTGTTCGGGAGGAGGTACCCGACTCCGCCGAGTCCGATCGGCTACCTTACGCACTCGGGGCGCTCGCCCTCGGGACGCTCCTCTTCTTGCTCCGCAGGTTGGGCCGCCGCAGACGCTAGCCTCTGGCGCTAACCTCCGACACTAGTCCTATAGTGACACTCTCGTGTTGCTGGGACGGAGCGCCTCCAGTACGCGCTGCCAAAGACCTTCTTGCCACTTGCGGTAGCGTCCGCAGATCGTCTCTGTTAGCCCTTCCAGTACCGACCGTCGAGCTACCCCGATAGCGTGGGAGAAAGCCGAGATGGCTGGCAGAGGCGGAGCTTGCGACCTGACCACGGTTCGATGTGGCGCTACCCGGATTGACGGGGCCTCTAACAAATTAAGGTAGTCTTAAATATAAGCGCATCTTATTGACCCCATAACTCTCTTCTGATACTTTGCACGCTGGTAGGAACTAACCAAGCTTGCGCATCCTTCGACCGATTCCTGTTCCCCAGACAAATCTCTAGGACGCAACACGAAAGAGGGAGGCAGCTGTGGAGGAATCTAAGGCGGCAGCGGACGCATCTAAGACCAGCTCCGGTTCCGCTGCGACCGAGCGTGCTGCGACGGAGAATCTCAGCCATCAAATCCCGTTCAAGGACTCCCTGACGGTTTCCCTGGTTACGGGTCTCGGCTATGGCTTCGACGCTTACGCGGTCAATATCTACGGCCTGGTCCTGCCACTGATCGCCGTTAGCTTGGGCGCTGACTCGGTTGTCACGGGTCTGATCGGCTCAGCTCTACTCGTTGGCTATACGATTGGGACTCTTGGCTTCGGGTTCGCGGCTGACAAGTTTGGTCGCAAGGACACTTTGGGTGTATCCATCCTCCTCTACGGGGCCACTACTACCCTCGGTGGCCTAACGCACAACATTCCGTTCTTCGCGGCCATGCGCTTCCTTACCGGAGTGGGTGGTGCCGGAGAGCTTGCCGTTGGCGCCCCGTACACCGCCGAGATGTGGCCGGCCAAGGTCCGTGCGCTCGGCGTGGGCGGGATTATGTTCTCTTTTTATTCTGCGGGATATATCCTTACCGGCCTTGCGGCCCTGTACATCGTGCCACGCTATGGCTGGGAGTGGGCTTTTATTATTGCCATCGTCCCCGCGGTCGCCATCTTCGCCCTCCGGCTAATAGCCCAGGAGTCAGTGCGTTACGTAATCGCGAAGACGGAGCACAAGTTTGAGGCGGCGCGGGCGCTGCGGGCGGCTCAAGAGGAGGGGAGCACTCGCGACAGGGCCAGGGCGGTGCGGGCGATTGAGAACGCGGAGTCGCAAGAAAACCGTAGTCGGGACGACGGCCGCCGTGAGAGACTCTGGCATATTCCCGGTGTGAAGAAACGAATCGGCATCGGTTGGCTTCTGTTTACCGCCAACACCTTCGGCTATTGGGCGTTGACGGTGTTCCTGACGACATTTATGGTCGAGAAGTTTGGCGCCTCACTCACCGAGGCCATCGGATATGCGATTATGTTCTACGTAGTACAGTTCTTTTTCTCGTACCTTGGCGCAGGCTTGTCTGATTGGATCGGCCGCCGGCCCGCCGGGATCATCGGTGCCTTGATCATGATAACCGTGACGATTCTCGCTGCCACGGCTAGCTCGCTGCCCGTATTCTTGATCTTTGGCGCAATCATGATCGCGATGCTCGGGTGGCTGTGGGCTATCGGCGACACCTATGTCAGCGAGATGTTCCCGACGCGGGTACGAGGCTCTTGCTTCGGTATCTCGGTTGGAGGCGGAAGACTCGTATCAATCTCCGCGCCGTTCTTGGTTGGCTCTGGTATCGCTGCCTTTGGGCCAACCGTGCCCTTACTGGCCAGCGCGGGCCTTTGGGTGCTGACCATCATCGGTTACCTGCTCGGGCCAGAGACATCTGGCAAAGAGCTTGAGGAGATCGAGGAGGAGATGGCCACCACTTGAGAAGATCGCCCTTTAAAACGACCGGCTTTTGCCTGCCTCCGCTGTTGACAACTCAAGAGGCGGCTTTTGCTAGTGCGCTGTGGGTGGCGTCCCAGGTTGACCACCCTGCGGCTCAGCGGCTAGTAGTGCGGTAGACATGGTTCCGTTAAGATGCGCTGACCAACCTGGGGAAGCTGCTAGCGGCACGAAGGGGGAAATCTAATGGGTATCGAAGTAATAGGCATAGACCACGTCTACGTGGCGGTACGGGATCTCCGGCGTTCGGAGGAATTCTACGACCGCGTAATGAGCATTCTCGGCTTTCGCAAGCGGGAAGCACTCCACGGTGGCGATCACCACATCAAATACCACAACCGCCAGTTCGGATACTCGCTCAGACCGGCGAGGCGGGGCACCCCCGATCATGACTCTTACGCGCCGGGCCTCCACCACTTTTGCTTTCGGGTGATCGACGAGACCATAGTGGACCGCGCCGCGAGAGAACTCCGGACTGCGGGCGTGGAGACCACCGAACCCCGCTACTACCCTGAGTACGACCTAGACTACTACGCGACGTTCTTCTCGGACCCGGATGGGATCAGGCTAGAGATCACGAACTTCCGAGAGAGGCGGCGAAAGTGGATGCACGACTGGGAGGCGGAAGGGGCCGGCCAACCGAAGGTGGCATCGCCAGACACGTCCTAGCAGCCTCCGTCGCGCGAGTCGCGCCAGGAGATGAGTTCTTGTAGGGGCGAGAGGTCGTAGTCGGGGCCGGAGAAGCCGAGCATCAGGTGGGTTATGCCGTTCTCGACGTAGGCATCCAGGTCCCCCATCTGGTTCGGCCGGATAAGGATAGAGCGCTCTATCTCCTTCGGGTCGCGCCCGACCTTCTCGCACCAGCCGTCGAGGATACCGCTCTTACGACCCGCTCTCTGAGGGTCGCCGAAGCCGTTCCAGATGTGGGCGTGCTCCGCCACTATGCGTAGAGTGACCTTCTCGCCGCCGCCCCCGATGAGGATCGGGACCTCGCGCGTCGGGGGCGGGTTGAGCCTCTGGAACCGTTCCTCGATCACCGGCATCGCCCGGTCAAGCGCCCTAAGCCTCTCCCCCGCCGTCCCGAAAGGATATCCGTACTCGTCGTAGTCCTTCCTGAACCATCCGCTCCCCATGCCGAGGATCAACCGTCCGTCCGAGATATGGTCCACAGTCCGGGCCATGTCCGCGACGAGGTTCGCGTTGCGGTACGAGTTGCACGTGACCAGCGCCCCGAACTCTACCCTCTCGGTGACCTCGGCCATCGCCGCAAGCATCGTCCAGCACTCGAAGTGCTTCCCCTCCGGCTCCCCGTACAGAGGATAAAAGTGGTCCCAGGTGAAGAGCGTATCCGCCCCCATCTCCTCCACCCGCAGCCACGCGTCGCGCATCTGCCCGTACTCCGCGTGCTGCGGCTGAATCTGCGCCCCTACCCGTACCGCCACCCTTGCCTCCTCGTCCTGGAAGTCGCCTTGTTCGGGGATTATGGTCCCTCCGGGCGCGACGGACCACCCCCGGTCCACGAACCGCCGCGCCAGTCGGGCCTTTCGTCTAGGGGTTGGCGGGCGCGGGTTGCAGGGACGCCGGCGAGACGAGGTATCCATCCTGGGTCTGGAGGGCGTAGTAGGTATCGGTGTGGACGGGTCCGTCGAAGGTTGTCTCCCCGTCCTCCTCTACCTGCTGGTAGGTGACCCAGGTGGCCGAGTCGGAGCCCGTGTAGGTGGGCTCGGAGCTTATCGTCACCTTCTTGCCGGTGGGCTTGCCCCAAACCTCGGCGTAGATGTAGCCGTCCTTGTCTACACGCTCCTTGAGTAGTACGTAGCCGTCTGTCGTGTTCCGGAACTGCATGTCCAGCAGGCCGAACCAGACCGTCGCGTCGAAGCCGGGCCGGATGTAGGGCAACATCGCGTTGTGCGGGTTGCGCTCCACGATCTCCAGCCCCGCGTAGTTGGCGGCGACGTACAGCGTGGAGGAGACCTGGCACAGCCCACCGCCACTGGCGAACTCCTCCCTGCCCTCAATGATGACCTTCGTCGAGTTGTAGCTCAAGGGGGCGGCCAACTCGTTGAACGAGAAGACCTCACCCGGGGGCAGGAGGGTGCCCTCCACCGCGTCCGAGGCGATCTCCAGGTTCTCCACCCGTTCGGGGCTCGTGTCGGTGCTCAGGGTGTAGTTGGTCCGGTAGCTGCCAAGGAGCTTCGTCGGCTTTAGCCTCTGCGCCTCCCCGGTGGTGAGGAGGGGTTCATAGATCTCGACCGGCACCTCGTACCCGGCCTTCCCCTCGAAGAGGCCGGCCTCGACGTCGTTCAGGAGGGTCTCCTCGTCAACCCTCTTGCCACTCCGGCTCTCGGTGACGAAGACCCTGCCGTTCTCGACCTCGTAGCCCGCCTCCACGGACTTTACCGTGAACGTGGAGATCATGTCCGAGAGTACGCCCCGCAGTTGCTCCCGATCCAACCCAAGCACCGGCTGGATGCGCGTACCGTCCCGGACCGCCCCGACCCGGTCTCCGAGCCGCTCGAAGGCACTGCCCTCGCGCCCGACGGCGTAGGCCCGGTCTACGCTCGTCTCTATATCGAAGTCCACGCCCATCTCGTCCGCGGTGTCGTAGGTGAACTCCCCGGAGCCCCTGAAGAACCGGACCTTCTCGGGCACGCCCGCGGCCCGCTCCTCGACCACCCGGCGGGCCTCCTCGGGCGTCTTGCCGCCAACATCCACGCTACCGACCTCTACGCCCCGGTGGATCCTGCCATAGCTCATCGAGTAATCCGCCACGAGAAGCAAGGCCACAAACGCGCAGACGACGGCGAGCACGAAGGCTAGGGCCCTCCGCCATCCTCCCCGACGCTTCGGCGAGCCACGCCGAGTATAGTCCGAGAAGCCGCCGAGCACGTCCCGGACATCGAGCCCGCGCCCGGTCTCAAGCTCGTCTCTCGGATTTTTGAGGCCCAAACGCCACCCTCCACGCGTCAACCTCACAAGTCTACCCGACACTTATGGCCCTTAGAAGAGCTTCTAGCTCTCGTGCAACATCTTGCGGTAGCGCGCCGCCGCGGACACACTCCGTCCGGTCCCGGTCCGCGCTGGCGCGTAAGGCGAGTGAACGGTAGTGTTCCGGGTAGCAACTGGAACGGAACCAAATTCAACGAGCATGAGTACCGCTAGAGAGACAAGCCTCTTCTCCAGGGTTCGGCGCCGCTTCGTCGTGGGGACCGGGCGCCTGCGGACCAACGGCTGGCCGTTGGTCCAGACGTCGGTCGGCGCGAGCCTCGCGTACTTCCTGGCGGCCGTCGTGCTCGGGCAAGAGCAGCCGTTCTTCGCCCCGATAGCGGCGGTGATCTCTCTGGGCCTGACGCTCGGGGAGCGCGGTAGACGTACGGTCGAGGTGGTCCTGGGGGTCGCCATCGGGCTGCTGGTAGCGGACCTGTTGGTTCTCTTTATAGGCATCGGCACGGTACAGATCGGGCTCGTGGTGGCGCTTGCGATGGCGGCGGCTGTGTTCTTTTCGGAGAGAAGCCTGTTCGTCAACCAGGCGGCGATCTCGGCGATACTGGTGATCGTGTTGCAGCCACCGACCTCGGGCTTCTCACCCGACCGCTTCGTGAGCGCGCTCATAGGGGGTGTGGTGGCCCTGGCGATCAACCACCTCTTCCCGGTAAACCCCGAACGCCGGGTCGAGCGTAGCGCCCGCCCGATCTTCGACGAGCTGGCCTCCGTGCTGGAAGAGGTATCCGCCTCGCTTGGAGGGGGCGGCCTAGAGAGAGCCGAACGCACGCTCAGGAGGGCCCGGCAGATCGACGGGATGGTAAAGGCGTTCAACGAGGCCCTTACCGCCGGCTACGAGACCGCCCGTCTCTCCCCTACTCGCCGCAGGTCCTTGAGGCACCTCGAGCTCTACTCGAACGCGGGCCTCAGGGTGGAGCTCGCCGTCATCAACACGCGCGTGCTGGCCCGTGGCGCCGCCAACGCGGTCAGACGCGGGGACTCCGTACCCTCGTCGCTACCGGAGGCCGTTCTCGACCTCTCGCAGGCGGTGAAGGCGCTCGCGGCGTTCCTCGAACGTCCCGGCCCTCCCGACAACGCCCGCCGGCACGCGCTAGAGGCCGCCCGCCGCGCCACCGGGATACTCGAGGAGAGGCACGACCTGGCCACGAGCGTCCTCGTCGGCCAGATCCGCTCGGCGGCTGTGGACCTGCTTAGAAGCACCGGCATGGACCAGGCCTCGGCCCTACAGGCGCTGGAGGAGGCCGCTGGCCGGGCATCGGAGATCGGCTGATATGCCTGCGTCTCCGGGAGAGACCGGAAACGCGGTTAGCTTCCGACAGCATATCCGGCACTGATACGACCGTCCTGCTCACCGGCCGGCGGCGGTGTAGGATGTACGCAGGTCGGGACGAAGAAGATAGGAGGCGCGAACCTTATGTTCACGGGACTGACACCGGCGATGGTGACTCCGTTCGACGAGCGTGGGGAGGTAGACCTCGCGGCGACAGAGGCCGTGATCGAACGCTTCATAGTGGCCGGCGTGGACGGTATCTCGGTCCTGGGCAGCACCGGGGAGTTCTCGCACCTCACCCTGGACGAACGCAAGAGCTTCGCTGGGGAGACGGCGAGGATCGCCGCCGGTCGCGTACCACTCATAGTCGGGGTGGGCTCTCCCGGTACCAGGGAGAGCGTCGAGCTCGCTCGTCACGCCGAAGAGGCGGGGGCGGACGGCGTCCTCGTGGTGGCGCCGTTCTACTGGAAGGTCGGGGAGGAGGCCCTCTTCAGGCACTTCGCGGCCGTGGCCGAAGCGGTCTCGATCCCTGCCCCGATCTACAACCTCCCCCTCCTGACCGGCGTGGACCTCTCGCCCTCGCTCGTCGCCAGGGTAGCCCGCGAGTGCCCGAACGTCACCGGGCTCAAGGACACGGTAACCGAGTACTCTCACACCGTGAACGTGCTGCGCGAGGTCAGGCCTGTAAGACCCGACTTCTCGGTTCTGGCGGGGTTCGAAGATTTGATCCTGCCTTCCATGCTCGCTGGCGGCGACGGCTCTATCTGCGGTCTCGCCAACGTCGCCCCCGACCTCTTCGTCGGCCTGGTGCGCTCCGTGCAGAATAGCGACCTCGGAGAGGCGGCGGAGCTGCACCGGCGCGTCCTCTCGCTCATGGCCCTCGCCTCGCTGGGCGACACCCCTTTAGGCGCCGTCAAGCTCGCGATGAACGTGCTCGGCGTCCCCGTTTCCCCGACCGTCCGCGGTCCCGCCCTCACCCTCCCGGAGCAGATGCGTGGGGAGGTCGAAGCCGTGCTGCGCGAGGCCGGCGTGATGGTCGCGCAGGAAGCCGGATAGAGCCCTCCCGGGTGGCGGGGGCGAATCGGGAGCTTACCGAAAGATTTCCGATAAGAAGTCAGGCTGTTGAAAAACTCGATCCAGGCACATTCATGGCCGCATAAACCGGCTCTAAAGGCTCCAGATCGGGCTTTAGAGGCCTCAAACAGGCGTTTTGAACCCGAATCGAGGACCGGAAGCAGTAACGGGGAGTTTTTCTACAGCCTGGTCTCTTACCGGCAGTTCAGTGAATAGAGGTATTCTCGCCCCCTCCTACTATTGCCTTCTCCCCAAATACCAGGTACGTTCTTAGTGTTACAAACAGACGGGTGCGGGAGTCGCTCATGCCCTCGCCCCGAGAAGCGTACTGTATGACGAGCAGGTGAGCTAAAGGAGAAGCTTGTGGTGTTAACAACGAGCACACGGATTGAGGAGACGTTGTTCCATCACGTGGAAGCCTTCGCTAAAGGCGACCTGGATGCCCATATGTCCGACTACTGTGAGGACGCGGTGCTCATCACGCTGGACGGCATTCTTCGAGGGAGTGGGGAGATCGAAACGTTCTTCGAGGAGTACCTGGCTAGCTTCCCCCCCGGTTCGACCTTCGAGGTATCACAGCGCATCGTCGAGAGGACGATGGCCTACATCGTCTGGTCGGGTAGATCGGAGCATCTGGATACCCCGTTTGCCACCGAGACCTTTATGGTTCGCGATGGGAAGATCCTGATGCAGACGTTTACCTCGCAGATGTACCCGAGGTAATAGGAAGTATCAAAGGAGGACCTAAGATTATGGCTGAGATAGGTCCTAGAAGAAAGAGAACGGTGCAGGAGCCTCTTTGGGAGCCGTCTCGCGAGCCGGTGCGCAGAAAGCCCGCCCCGAAGGACAAACCAACAAAGCGCAAAGAAAGGGTACCAGCGTGAGCGACTCGGAGTTCTACGCGAATGCCACGCTGGGTTACAGACAGTGGTATTTCAGCCTGAAATCCGGAGAGAACACGTCTCCCTTCTTGGAAGGCTTGCATAAGCATGACTTCTATCAACCCCGCTACCGCTGGGACTTGAAGGGTCCTAATTACGCCGAGTGCCTGCCCCTCAAGTTTCATTCGAACGCCTCCTTCTCCGAGGCACACGGCGAGGTGCCCAAGGCGGGCTGCTCATGTGGCTTCTACGCCCACGGCCGCGGGGATGCGTCCAACAGCGAGAGCACGGTTCACATGGTCGGAGGCGTAGTGGCGGGATGGGGGAAGCTAGAATTGCACGAGAGGGGATTCAAGTGCGGTGCGGCCAAGATTCTCGCCGTGTTCGCGCCGGACCCGCGTAGAATGCGTCCCCCCTACGGTGAGCTGGCCCGGAAGAACTGGGCTGCTCTGAAGAGTATGTGCGCCGGCACAGACATCCTCATGCTCTCGCCAGATGCCTTGAGTGATGATGCGGAGGTGAGACGCTACACTCGTGCGAGGGATCTCATACTGCTTGAGGAGCAACTAGTCACATAGCGCGCAACGTCGGGACACCTTGCGAGGGACCCAGTCCTATAGACCTCATGCGACCGGGGCTATCTCTCCCCGGTTTCCGAGAAAGAGGTCTTCTAGGCAGCTGGGTGAATAGAGGTAGCTCCACCCCGGTCACATAGACCTATAGGGTTGGGGGAAAGGGGAAGTCCGGCGAGTATTACGCTTAGCCTGTTGTTATATTAGATATGACACCCACGGGTGTCAAAGAAGTTTCAGTCTCTTACTCGATACCGAAGAACCGACGCCATCAACTGAAGCGGTGCGAGGATGGCGCCTCCGCCTCCGGCGGCGGTGGTGAGGTACTAGTTGGGCTACTCTGAGGCCACCTCTAGGGTTCTCGAGGGCATGAAGAGGGCCGGGTTTAGTAGCCCCCGGCCCTCTTCTTCTAGTGCAACGTCCTATTACCTGGCGTTGGCCAGAGCAATGCTAGAGTTCTGCTCCACGTCACCGATCTCTATACCGCTCTGCTCAGCGGACTGCACAGCGATGGCGTTCGGCTCAGCGCTGCTTCCTTCAGAGTCCACAACGGTAGCGATGGCGGTATTGCTCGCCGTCTGATTCTGCTGCACAACGTTACCGCTCACGTTGAACAGGTTCTGGGACTACGCCACGACGTTGTTGTCGCCTTCAACAGAGGGACCCTCAATAACAGCGTCGCCGCCCGTGGCGGTCTGTTCCTGCGCGAAGGCCGGAACCGCAGTGACACTGAGTGCCAGAGCCACGGTGGTTACGCCCACAGCCAGGCGATTCTTCATGCTTCTCATGTTTCTACCTCCTAAAAGGGGTAGCTTACACCGTAGCCTACCCTAACATCCGACAACCCAATGTCAACCGAAAAAACGTATGTATTGTTTGTGGCTGGAAGGTAGTGCGAACAAGAGGACGGACCGATGCTCCCCTCGTTTGGTGTGCAAGGTGAGAAGCAGTCTGGTTGAGACCATCGGTCCGTCTAGCTACATTTTACACAACAACGAGGTGTCTTTTTCTGTTGATACGCCGGACGGATCGAGCATGTGGCAAGGGTCGGGAAGAGCCTACGCCTACTCGAAGCCGAAGAATCGACGCCACCAGGACCGGCGCTCTCCGCCCTCCTGAGAGCCTTCGCGCTGGTCCGGGGTCTCTCTACTCTCCGTCTCCGCGGTGGTCGCCTCCGAGGCGTCTCGTGGGGCTAGCAGCGATTTCCTAGCCTCCTGTAACTCTGTCTTCAGCCAGTCCGCTCTTTGGCGTTCACGCTCTAGGGCCTCGCGCAATGTGCTTTCGGCCTGGGCAGTTAGCTCCAGGCGGGTGCGAAACTCTGCAGCATCCGCGGACTTCTTCATCAGCTCCGCGGTTAGGTCGCGGATCATTCCGCTGAGATCTGCCGCGTGCATTCCCCCGTAGTAGTCCTCGCGGAATCTTCGCGGGTGTTCTTACGGGTTTTCCGGGAAATGCCGCGACTGTGTCTGAGAGTGTAGAGCGAATCTATAGAGACTAAATAGGCCTTTTGTATGCCCTCTCCCTCGGATTTAGCAACGAGTTCTCCACGCTCTATGTAACCGCGGACAGTACGCGAGTTTACTCCAAGGGCTTCCGCGGCAACTTTAGTAGTCACCCATCCCGAACTGCTTGGAACACCCGCGGGTGTTCTGTAGCGGCCATCCGCGTGGTTTCCGGGATGCGGCTGTTTAGGATCTTTTTCCACGGTGTTTATCTTACCCTTAACCAGGGGCTCTCTGCTCCGAAAGCCGCGACACGGACCTCAATAAGAACCATTACGCGCAGGTTCAGGTTTAGGTAGGTTGACCACAAAATGACCACGGTAGACCTTGTGACTGTAGAGACCACGTGTAAATTAGCTCCGGGGTGGGCCCGGAATGCTGCCTCCGGGTAAATGGAGGGCCCCCGGAGGAGCGATGGCCCACCCAAAGACCATTCTACTCTCGCGGAAACCTTCACTACCGTCAGGGAGAGACAGGGGGAGCAACATGCGGCGTGATCTGGAGGAAGAGCACACGGTGGCTTGCTCGGGGCGTATCGTCCTCGTGTGCAAGAAGTGCGAGGAGAACACGATCCTCCTCGGGCTAGAGGAGGACTGGGTTTCGGAGCGTACAGACTTCACATGCGCGTGCGGGAAGAATCTCATCTTGGCCGACCGCGAGAGTGAGGAGGTGCGCTCCGTTAGAAAACTGATCAGAGGGGCCACCAGGCCGACCAGCTAGATAGACGAGGGCTACCAGAACCCTGAGATGCATCTCTGAGAGCACGAAAACGGGCCGGAGATGATGAGGGATCTCCGGCCCTGTGCAGCGGGCACACTGTCAGCTTACCCGCGCGTTATGTTACGAAACCTGCAAGAGAAGCCGCTCGCACCCGGTCGAGGAGGTGAGGGGATACCGGAGTGGTGCCTCTCTCTAACTACCGACCGTCTCAGCGCCCGTCTCCGGCAATCCTCACGGCTCTTGAGAGCAAGAAAAGAGGCCGGGTGTTAGAGAGAACATGGCCGGCCTCAAGCGGGGCCGGATGGGAAAGACAATTAGCAGAGGTATCCGGCTCCGTAATCCATTTAGCATATCCATCATATGCGCCAGTTGGCAAGGGAAGCCGCTCGCACCCGGTCCAACAGGGATAGGGGTACCGGGCCGGGGGAGACGTCCGCGCAGTATTATGTGGAAGGCTAGCGGGGGCCTAGTCCTGGGCGTCCATACCCTAGCGGACCGGGGCGATCGTCCACATCCGGCCATGTGACCGTGAGTGTGTCGGGACGGCCGCACGCCGGGCAGTATTCCGGCTCCTCGGGCTCCTGGTCGTCATGGTCCCAAACTATCTCTAGCTTCATACCCGGCCCCCATCCGCACACCACGCAGCTCTCATCGCCCCCTTCGAGCGCCTCCAGTCGGCGGCCTATGCTCCCCACCGCTTATCTCCTCTCTGTTGTCCTTGTGCTTGCTCCAACGCTTCGATACGTGCAAGGACTTCGTCCTGTTCGCGGACTTTGCGCTCTAGCTCGATAAGACGGGCGCGGGTGTTCAGAATCTGGTTTACGACCACGGCGTCACTCCGCTTAACCTCGCCTTCGAGCA
>CADCVG010000017.1:13288-15102 GCA_902806075.1 uncultured Rubrobacteraceae bacterium | reverse complement strand
GGCTCAAGGCCCAGACGCAAGCCGCTATCTCCGATATAAGGCGCCTCGTCCACGACCTCAGACCGCCCGCCCTCGACGAGCTGGGTCTCATCCCGGCCATCCGCGAGCAGGCGAACAGCTACAGCCCTTATGGTCTGAACGTCTCCGTGGAAGCCCCTGAGAGCGATAGATTGCCGCCTTTGCCCGCCGCCGTCGAAGTGGCCGCCTACCGCATCGTCCAGGAGGCACTCACCAACGTGGCGCGCCACGCGGAAGCCCGCGCTTGCCGCGTCAGGCTCTCCATAGGCAGGGGACTGGAACTGAAGATCACCGACGACGGCATCGGCCTGCCCGAAGATCGCCGCGCCGGCGTGGGTCTCTTCTCCATGCGCGAACGCGCCGCCGAGTTGGGCGGCACATGCGCGGTCGAGCCAGCAGGACCGGCGGGCGGGACCCTCGTCCTCGCACGCCTGCCGCTGCCCGCGCCGAAGACGTCAGACAACAGCGAAAATCCGGAAGCTGATCCTGATTCCTGAAACTTCGAAAATCCGCATCCTCATAGCCGACGATCATGCCCTCTTCCGCGAGGGCTTGGGCGCTCTCTTCCTCTCCGTCCCCGACACCGAGGTCGTGGGAGAAGCAGCAACCGGTGAAGAGGCTGTAGCAAGGGTCGCCGACCTCCAGCCGGACGTGGTGCTCATGGACATCCAGATGCCGGGCATAAACGGTATAGAGGCCACGCGCAGGATCGTGCGCGACAGCCCGCACATAGGCGTTGTCGTCGTCACCATGTTCGAGGACGACGATTCAGTATTCGCCGCCATGCGCGCCGGCGCTCGTGGCTACGTCCTGAAGGGCGCGGATCAGGACGAGATCCTCAAGGTCATCCGCGCCGTTGCGAGCGGTGAGGCCCACTTCGGCCCGAAGATCGCGGTGCGGCTGATGAGCTTCTTCTCCGCCCCCAAGCTCGTCGCCCCCGCGGAAGCCTTCCCGGAGCTTACCGCTCGCGAACGCGAGATTCTTAACCTTATCGCCACCGGAAAGAACAACCAGGAGATAGCTAACAATCTGTACCTCAGCCCCAAAACCGTGCGCAATCATATCTCCAACATCTTCACCAAGCTCCAGGTAGCCGACCGCGCTCAGGCTATAATCCGCGCCAGGGAAGCTGGGTTAGGGTGAAGAGAGCGGTGGCCCTCTACCGCGGCTTCTATCGGCCAAGCGCTACAAGCCCGCCAGGGTGAGCCCGGAACCACGACGCTATAATCCGGGGCATGCAGATGGTCCTTCCGGACGGCGACGCCCTTGTCCTCCGCACTGAGGGTCTCTACGCCTGCTCCTCCGGTTGGGAGGTGCCCTAGCCATCGGCTCACAGAAGGTCATGGTATCGGGCGTCCGGTACGTGGTCAGCGGGGCGGAGGTCCTCAAGGGGGTGAGCTTCGCCGTCCGAGCCGGGGAAGTGGTCTCGGTCGTAGGACCCTCGGGGGCGGGGAAGAGCACCCTC
This sequence comes from uncultured Rubrobacteraceae bacterium, assembly GCA_902806075.1. Lineage (GTDB taxonomy): Bacteria > Actinomycetota > Rubrobacteria > Rubrobacterales > Rubrobacteraceae > Rubrobacter_F. Next base: position 13,619 of record CADCVG010000017.1, on the reverse strand, counting down.
TTGCGAACCATAAACCGGCTGGTGGAGCCGACGGCGGGCGAGGTCTTCCTGGACGGAACGCCCACCAGCCTTATGAACCCCCTGGAACTGCGGCGCCGGGTCGGGATGGTCTTCCAGATGCCGGCGCTCTTCGGGGAGGCGGTAGAGGATGCCGTCCTCTACGGGGCGCGCCTGGCGGGCAAGAGCGCCGACGTAAGTCGCCTGCTGGAGGTGGTGGGACTTGAACCCGCCCTGGCTGAGAGGGACCCCCAAAGCCTCTCCGTGGGTCAGCAGCAGCGGGTCTCCATAGCCAGGTCCCTCGCCCTCGAACCGGAGGTGTTGCTGATGGGGG
>CADCVG010000017.1:0-13278 GCA_902806075.1 uncultured Rubrobacteraceae bacterium | reverse complement strand
AGCGCCCTGGACGGAGCCGCCCGGCGGCGGATAGAGGACCTCGTCCGAGACCTGAACGAGCGACTGGGTCTCACCATCGTGGTCGTCAGTCACGCCCTCGACCAGGTCGAGCGCATCGCGGACCGAGTCGTCCTCCTCGTGGACGGTCAGTTGGACGGCGAGTGGGGCAAGGAGGAGTTCTTCGCCGGGAAGGTCGGGGAGCGAGCCCGACGGTTCGTGGAGGGTGAGCTGTGACCGAGGAGGGTCTCGGGTTCGTGGCCTCAGCCCTCTTGACCCTGGGCCTCGTCGTCGTCGCGGTTACTATAAGCCTGTACCAGCGGCTGGATCTGGAGCGGGACATCGGGGTTGCCGTCGCGCGGTCCTTCGTGCAGCTCACGGCTATTGGGTTCGCGATCACCTTCATCTTCGGCCTCGGGAACCTCGCCTACGTGGTACTGCTGTTAGCCGGGATGGTGCTCTTCGCCTCCTGGACGTCGTACCGGCGAGGCGAGGGAGTTTCGGGAGCTTTCTCTATCTCCGTCGTGGCAATCGGGGCCGCGGCGGCGGTGACCCTGGGCATGCTGCTCGTCCTGCAGATCGTGCCACCGACCGCCCGCTACCTGATCCCTCTGGGCGGCATGGTTATCGGTAACTCCATGAACACCACGAGCCTCGTCTTGAGCAGGATCCAGGACGACGTGAAGACCCAGCGGCTCAACATAGAGGCGGCCCTGGCGCTGGGGGCCACGAGCCGCCAGGCCATCTCCCCCATACTCAAGACCTCCCTCAAAAGCGCCATGATACCGCTCATAGACTCCACGAAGACGGCGGGGATCATCTTCCTGCCAGGTGCGATGGCGGGGATGATCATAGGAGGAGCCGATCCCCTGGAGGCCGTCAAGCTCCAGATAGTGGTGCTCTACATGCTGCTGGGCAGCGTCTCCGTGGCGGCCATCCTGGTGGGCCTGCTCTCGTACCGGTCCTTCTTCACCCCCCGCCACCAGCTTCGAGACCAGACCCCGAACCAAGAAATCGGAGCAGGGGCGGCGGGTCGATAGCTGGTCTTTGCCGAGAATGGGCAGGAGCACTCCATCCGTACTTACAGGGGAGCGAAACGAGCCCGCTCGGACGACCTCCTTATATATGCGCCCAGGAACGAGGACCACGGGAGGCAGGTCGAGGGAACGATAGGCGCCCTTCCGAGGAGCGGATGATCGTTTGTAGGGGCTACCTGGACGGCGACGGGGTCAGCCGGAGGAGAAGGCGTTGCGGTATCGGTCTATCTCCTCCAGGAAGCGCCCGCTGCCGAGAGCTACGCACATCAGCGGGTCATCGGCCATGTGCACCGGGACGCCGGTCTCCCGCCTAAGCCTCTCGTCCAGGAGCCGCAACATCGCCCCGCCCCCCGCGAGTACCATCCCCCGGTCCATGGCATCCGAGGCGAGCTCGGGCGGGGTGCGGTCCAAAGTGTCCAGGACGGCGGCCACGATCGCGTCCACGGGTGCGCTTATCGCCACCCGGATCTCCTCGCTCGTCACGACGATGGTCTTGGGGAGGCCGGTCAGGAGATCCCGGCCCCTTACCTCCGCGGACTCCTCCTCCGCCAGCGGGGAGGCGCTCCCAAGCTCCATCTTCAGCTGCTCGGCGGTCTGGGTGCCGATGGCCAGCTTGTACTGCCTCTGGACGTACGACGAGATGGCGGCGTCCATGTGGTTGCCCGCCATGCGGATAGAGGAGTTGGCGACGATGCCCCCGAGAGAGATCACGGCCACCTCCGTCGTCCCGCCGCCGACGTCCACGACCATGGAGCCCCAGGCCTCGTCGACCGGCAACCCCGCCCCTATAGCCGCCGCTAACGGCTCCTCGATGGTGAGCGCCCGCCGAGCCCCCGCCGACTCCGCGGCCTCCCTGACCGCGCGAAGCTCCACCCCCGTGACCCCACTGGGCACGCACACGACGACTCGGGGACGGGGGCGGAAGAGGCCTCGGCGGGGATGGGCCTTGCGGATGAAGTAGGAGAGCATGCTCTCCGTCACCTCGAAGTCGGCTATGACCCCGTCCTTCAAGGGCTGCACGGCCACGATATTGCCGGGCGTGCGCCCGATCATGCTCTTGGCCGTGGACCCAACGGCGACGACCTTATCGGTCTTGGTGTTTATGGCGACTACCGAGGGCTCGGAGGCGACTATGCCCCGCCCCTTGACGAACACGAGCGTGTTCGCCGTCCCGAGGTCTATCGCCACGTCCCGCCCGAACAGCCCCCCGCTCGCGCCCATCCTGGCCACCCCATCCCCCAATCCCAGCTTCGGCGCAAGAGCCTCCCGATCGACCGGCTTCTTGCGCTACGTACCGTAGTCCACCATGTCTTTATACCGTATACGCGATGATGGGGTTCCGGGAGTTTTACGAACAGGCGGGGTCGGCTTCGCTGCCCCTCCGCCTCCGGGATGGTCGAGCATGACCGATTGGCCTTTCACGAGAACGCCCGCAGACCCGTGATCCAGCGCTCCACTGCCTCACTATTAGGGAATTGATGGAGTCAGTGCCCTCATAGGTATAGACAGCCTCCGTGTCCTCCAGTGGCGCTACATGGTACTCGTGGTCACTTCTTCTCCGCGATCGAGGCGGTACCCTGGGTAGGGACGCTCTCGCCGTTCTATACTTCTTGCGCGAAGCGTTCGCGGAGCTCGCGTTTGAGGATTTTGCCGGCGGTGTTGCGCGGCAGATCGTCGACGAAGAAGACGTGCTTGGGCACCTTGAAGGGCGCCAGGTGCTCGCGGGCGTGGGTCTCTAGCTCCCCGGCGAGGTTTTTGTCCGGCTCCGCGCCCTCCTTGAGGACGACGACGGCGGTGACGGCCTCGATCCACTTCTCGTCCGGCAGGGCGATGACCGCCACCTCGGAGACGGCCTCGTGACCGTAGAGAGCTTCCTCGACCTCGCGCCCGGCGACCTGTACTCCGCCGGTGTTGATCACGTCTTTCACCCGGTCCACGACGTAGAGGTATCCATCCTCGTCCATATAGCCGAGGTCGCCGGAGTGGAACCAGCCGCCCGCGAAGACCTCTCCGGTCTCCTCCTGTTTCTCCCAGTAACCGACCATCAGGTGTGGGGAGCGGTGGACGATCTCGCCGTGCTCGCCCGCCGGCGCGTCGTTCATCTCGGGGTCCACTACGCGGGTCTCGACGTTGAGGACCGGGCGCCCGGCGGAGGCAAGGCGCTCCTCCTGGTGTTCCTCGGGACGGAGCACGGTGGCTAAAGGTGAGATCTCGCTCTGTCCATAGCAGTTGTAGAGCCTGGAGTTCGGGAGCCTCTCACGCAACTCTTTGAGCACCGGTACGGGCATGATCGAGGCCCCGTACTGCAGCTTTTGCAGACTGGAGAGATCGTGGCTATCAAAGGCCGGGTGTCTCAGAAAGCCGATCCAGACCGTCGGCGGGGCGAACATGGAGTTGATCTCCTCACGCTCGATTATCCCGCAGCACTCTTCGGGGTCCGGCGCCACGACGATGTGGTTCGTCCCCCCTATCAGCAAGAGCGGCATGAGAAACACGTGCATCTGCGCCGAGTGGTAGAGAGGTAGGGCGGCTATGGCCCTGTCGTCGGGGTGGTACTCGAGCGCTGTCATGCAACTTACGTACTCGGCCATAAGCGCCCTGTGAGTGAGCATCGCCCCCTTGGGGGCCGCCGTGGTCCCCGAGGTGTAGAGGAGCTGCGCGACGTCGTCGTCTCTCAGCTTCACGCCCGGCTCGGAGTCGTCGCCTCTCCGGGCGACCTCCAGCAGATCGAAGCCGTCCCCGCCGTGAAGCGTGCCCATCATCCCGACTCCGGCCTCGTCGCGCACCGCCTCGACGGCTTCGGCGAGGGCGGTGTCGTAGAAGAGCGCCTTCGAGCCCGATTGGTCGAGGATGTAGAGTAGCTCTTCGCCGGCCAGGGCGTAGTTTACGGGGACGTGTACCAGCCCGGCGCGCGTGCAGCCAAGCCAGGCTATTACGTAAGCATCCGAGTTGTGCCCGTAGGCCGCTACCCGGTCGCCCTTCTCCAGCCCTCTCTCCAGCAGGGCGTTCGCCACGCGGTTTGCAGCGCCATCGAGCTCCGCGAAGGTCCAGGTGCGCTCATCGAAGACGAGGGCCGTCTTGTCGGGGTCGCGCCTGGCCGAGCGTCGCAGGCCGTCCCCGATGGTGTTGCGGATGCTCCGGGCTATATCTGCCTGCATGGGTCTCCCCCCTGTTCCGGGTCCGGATCTTCGTGAAGCCGTGTCCGCTCGCCGTGGCGATGCCGACGGCGTTGCGAGCCAGGGGCTATCATCGGCCCATTCATCTCTCCTCCTTACCTGCGTCCTTTCCCGGTCTCTTACTATAGCAAATGCCTTTGATTACAGGTCTCACGCGGTGGCTAGCGGAGCACGAGGAGTAGCAAAGCGCTCTTCCAACATCCCTCGAAGTTCGCCCGGCGGCGCTCGACGGAGGACGTTATGCTCTCCCGACCGTCTCCGGTAGAGAGCAGCTCTATAATGCCACCGTCGAGAAGGTTATAGCCCTTTCTCCCGTGCCTTCGTTCATCCCTCCGATCCCTACCTTCGCTCGTAGTGTGCGGCGCGTGGGTGGGTCAGTTGACAAACAGGTCGGGGGCCAGGTCGGCGTCGGGGCCACTGTAGGAGTATTGGTTCAGGTCGGTTACGCCCTCCTCCGCGAGTACGTCCTCCGCCAGGAAGAAGTTGCCCGTAGTCTCGCGGCTCGGACGGGTAATTATCGCATGGGCCGCGTCGGCGACGAGCTCGGGCTTGCGCGCGCGGGCCATCGCCTCCTCGCCGCCGAGCAGGTTCTGCACGGCGGCGGTGGCGATCAGCGTGCGCGGCCAGAGGGAGTTGAACGCTATCCCCTCCTCACGAAACTCCTCCGCCATCCCGAGGGTACACATGCTCATACCGTACTTGGCGATGGTGTAGGCGGCGTGAGACTTGAACCACTTGGGCTCCAGGTTCAACGGTGGCGAGAGCATGAGCACATGAGGGTTCTCCGCGTGTCTCAGGTGCGGGATGCATGCCTTGCTCACCACAAAGGCGCCGCGCGTGTTGATGTCCTGCATCAGGTCGTAGCGCTTCATCTCCAACTCTTCGGTGCCCGAGAGGTTGATCGCGCTGGCGTTGTTGACGCAGACGTCGATGCCGCCGAAGCGTTCGACGGTCTCGGCGACCGCCGAGAAGACCTGCTCCTCGTCGCGGATGTCGCCCACGATCGGCAACGCCCGCCCACCCGCGTCCTCTATCGCCTCCGCCGCGGTGTGGACGGTGCCTTCCAGTTTGGGATTAGGCTCCGCGGTCTTCGCGATCAGCGCGACGTTCGCGCCGTCACGCGCGGCCCTGAGCGATATCGCGAGCCCGATGCCGCGGCTGGCGCCCGATACAAATAGGGTTTTGCCCTCCAGCGATCGTGTAGTCGCATTCATCCGGACCGCCTCCCCAAGAACGCCCATTCGAGTAGCGCGACCAGCCCTACCTCTTCAACGCCGATGGGCTGCGCTCTCTCCCGAGCTATCGCGGCGGTCGTGTTCATCTCGATGCCCCTTTCTCGTGCCCCCGTAGATGCCGGGTCTAGAGTTGGGATTGGAATTGACCCGGTAAGGTGGACAGGTCTTCGCTACACAACGACATGTTCAGTTATTAGCTAAACTCCAGGGAGCCCGGCTCGCGCTCGACAGCGACCTCATAAGTGCTCATCTGGGGATGTCCTCGCAACAGTTCGCCACCCCCACTCCTACTATGCGCTCTCTTGAACGCATCGCTTCCAACCCAAGAGTCAAAGTCGCTTTTGTCTTGCCAGCGTGTGATCACCAACACCTCGTCCCCCGCTTCGGAGTTCAGAACCTCCATAGAGATGAAACCCGGGAACCCCTGCACGTTCCCTCGGCTATTTGCGAACCGCTCTACGACCTGGTCGGCTGCCCCCTCTTTCACCGGCAGACGATTAATAACAGCGATCATACAGATGCTCTCCTTCGCTAGTACGCCAGAAGATGCTACTACCGCCGATGCGTTCTGCCGTCGTCAACGCCTTGAACGCCGCAGCAAAAAGGGTGCTCCTCTACTTTTACTTGCTCTAGTTCATTGTATCGCCACTAGTGCCAGAGTTGGCACTATCCAGTTTGCACCCACAGAGCGTGTAGGAGGCTGGTTGCCTCTATCCGCCGAACCACCGACGCCACCAGGACCGGCGCTCCGGACTCTGTGGGGTCGCGTGCATGTCTTCGTCGGGGGCGTCCGTGGCGTCCTCCTCCTGGGCCTCCGGGGGCCCCTCGTCCGTTGCAGGCGATTCTTGCGGCTCTTGGAGTGCCTCTTCTACCTCGACACGCAGGGCCTGGCTGGACTCATTGACGTCTAGCCACACACCGGCGAGTATCTTCTCGCGGGCCTCTTGGATCTCCCCAACCCGAAGGCCGGCCTTATCTACGGTCGCCTCTAGGCGCTCTTTGAGTGCGGCCTCCTCGGCAACCTCGTCGAAGTCTGCCCGCTCGAAGTCCGCGCTGGCCTTCCTTAGCGCCTTCTCCGCCCTCTCAACAGCGCGTCCTAAGGATTTAGGTTCGGACCCGACCTCAGAGAAGGGAACCTCGCCCCTTCCATAGTAGGCCTCCCAGAACCGATCCTCGAACGCGCGCCTCTTGGAGTGCAGCCTCAGAGCCTCAGCCTCAGCGTCATCTAGTGCGCGCCGGGCCTCCTCCTTGAGACTCAATCGATGGCGGTACTCCGCGCGATCCCTCTCCAAACCTGAGATGACCCCCGCGAACTCCGCCCTCACCAGCGCGGCCATCTCCTCTTCCAAAGTCTTTTTCCCGCCCATTAACAGACCTCCTAACGCCTTCTTGTGCCCCAAACATTCTACGCCACCACGAGCGCCGTGCGCCCGCCTGAGGGGCCGGATCCGCGTCCGAGTCCTCACCTATCCGCCCCCTCCGTAGCCGTCTGCGAGGTGTCTCGTGACGCTGGCGGGGCTTCTGGCGGATTTTTCATCGTACCGCCATCATACTGCCCGAGAGTGTTACGATCTCGATAACTCACTTCACTGTCTGGTACATGACTATCGGGTAGGCGCGGCTCCTTTTTACTTAAGCCGAGGGACCGCTGCGGACGGTGTACAGAACTCCTCGCTTCCGGCCCAGGCGTCGAATGACTCCCGGCTCTGCCAGCGAATCACGACGAGTATCGCGTCCACCCCTTCGGAGCGGAGCACTTCCATCGAGACAAAACCCGGGAAGCCCTGCACGGCTCCCCTGCTGTTGGCGACATCTCCACCACCCGATCCGCCGCGCCCTCTCGCACCGGAAGGCTGTTGAAGATAGCGATCACAGGAACCTACCGTTCTAGCGCGCGACGATGATGCCGCTACCGCCCACGCGTTTGGCCGTGCCTAAAGCCCGGAACGCCGCCGTGACGAGATCGCCCGCGTCGTCGCCGTGCTCAGGGTAGACCGCGACCCCGGCGTCGGCCGGCAGGCCCTCCGGTCCCTCCGTAAGACGCGTTAGCACGTCCTCGGAGATCCGGTACGCCTCCTCGGCGCTCGCGCCGGGGAGGATAATGCAGATCTCATCGTCCCCGAACCGCGCGCGCCCGGCCTCTTCGGGCACGACCTCCTCCACCGTACCGGCGAGACGGAGCAGGGCCTGCCGGGCCTGCGTGATGCCACCAGACGCCACCGTCTCGGAGAAGTGCGCGAGGTCGAAAATTACCAACGCGACCTGCTCGTGCTCCTTGATGGCCAGCGGCAAGAGACGCCTGTCGAAGAGGTCCCGTCCGGGCAGGCCGGTCAGGATGTCCATGGCGGCCGCCTGACCCAGGGCACTCTCCATATGCTGGTGTGAGATCTCATCGAACGCGCGCAGGCCGGACTCGGTGATCCAGTCAGACGCCTGCATGAGCTTTATGAAGAAGCGCGAGACCTCACCCCCATCGAATGAGGAGAGATTTACCCTCTCCTCGACGAAGCGCCAGACACAGCGCCTGAGGGCCGCATAGTCCTCTATAACCCCGACCGCGTCCCGCCCGGACTCGTACTGGCGAGCGGAGATCTCCCCTACTACGGCCCGGGTCGCACCTTCGCGGGTGAAGCCCTCGATAGGCTCCGGGCTCCGCAAGAACTCCGTAAAGATTACGAGAACCCGCCTAACCTCCTCCACGAGGCGTGAGGGGAACTCCTCGCCGGCGGCCTTCTCCCTATCCGCCCGCCACCTCTCAAGGATCTCCGGTACCCCGGTCTTTATCTCCTCGGCGATTACCGAAACGTCTCTCACTCCTCCAGTATAAACCGCGCTCCCATCTCGCGTCGCTATGCAACCAATCGCGTCCCCGCTACGTATATACCTTAGCGTTCGAAAGATGTCGGAAAAGATATCGACAGACGCCGGTGAAACGAGCTACAAACGGGCGTTTAAAACATACTACAAATCGGTATAATCAAGAGTGGTTCTTGAAACTGCTTTTTATACCATGGGAGGGCTACAGATGGCGACGAAGTTAGAGAAAAAGGCGGAGGCTCCCAGGGTCGAGCGAGAGACGGAGACGCCGGAGTTGCTGGCGAAGTACCTCTCGCACATAGGGCAGGGTAACCTCCTCACTCATCAGGAGGAGATAGACCTCTCCAATAGGGCAAAGGCCGGGGACAAGAAGGCCCGCCAGAGGCTCATCGAGAAGAACCTCAGGCTCGTCGTCAGCGTAGCCAAGAAGTACCGCGGTTACGGGCTGCCTTTCGAGGATCTGATCCAGGAGGGCAACATCGGTCTGATGAAGGCGGTCGAGAAGTTCGATCCGGATAGGGGTTACCGATTCTCGACCTACGCTACGTGGTGGATCCGCCAGGCCGTGCAGCGGGCCGTGGCGGACAAGGGGCGCACCATCCGGGTGCCCGTGCACATGACCGAGAAGATCCGTAAGGTCTCCCGCGCCTACAACGAGCTCTCAGCCGAGCTCGAGCGTGAGCCCGGCGAGGAAGAGGTCGCCGGGCGCCTCGGGTGGAACCTCGACGAGGTCAGGCTGACGATGGAGGCGATGCCGGACGCTACCAGCCTCGACCAGCCGGTTGGCAGCGATGACGCCTCCTCTTCACAGCTCGGCGACTTCGTAGAGGATGAGAGGGCCTCTGACACACCAGGCGAGGTCATGCGCGAGATGGAGACCGAGCATCTGAAGGAGGCCATCGAGCGCCTCCCCGATCGGGCAAAGTACGTGCTGGTACGCCGCTACGGTCTCGACGACCGTGACCCGGCTACCCTGGCCGAGCTCGGCGACGAGTTGCAGATCTCGCGCGAGCGGGTTCGCCAGCTGCAGCGCGAGGCGGAGCGCATCCTCAAGGGCGGCGAGTACGGCCGCATCTTGCGCGACGCGGTCGCCTGAGCCCCAAGGCCTCAACAACCATCTCCCCCCAGGGACCGGGCTCTTGTCCGGTCCCTTCTTTTTTACCCGTTTGCTAGCCTTGTAGGACTTTGATTGAAGGGTGCGGGCAATACCAACGTTCTTCTCTGGTCCTCCGGGGTGGCCTTCGTGCTGCTCTCCGCGGCGGTCGGGACCGGGTGGCTCTACAGGCTCGACGTCGCCCTGATGAGCGCTGCCCAGAGCTACACCTCGGGTCTCCTCGATACTGTAAGCGAGCTCTTCTCCGCCCTCGGGAGCTGGGAGATCACGGGTGCTCTGTTCCTCGTGCTCGTGGCAGTGTTGTTCCTCGTTGGAAAACGGCGGCTCGCCGGGCGGCTCCTCGTCGCGTTTCTGGCGACCGGGTTGCTGGAGGTGTTGCTGAAGATAATGCTGCCGGTACCCCCGATCCCCGAGGAGGCCGTCCGGCCGGATGATTTCGGCCCTTTCACGGTCTTTAGTTTCCCGTATCCGTACCCGAGCGGACATATGCTGCGCTCCGTAATCCTTCTGGGAACAATCTATCTGCTGGGCCAAAACGGTTTCTTACGAGCCGGGTTGGCGGTGGCGCTGTTGGGGATGATGACGAGCCGTGTATACCTTGGAGTTCACTGGACGTCTGACGTCGTGGGCGGAGCGTTGCTGGGGCTTGCCGCCGTGCTGTGGGCATTCGAAGAGGAGGGTCGCAAATGGAGATCACCATAGTCGGAAGCGGTACAGTCGTGCCGCGCCTCATCCGCCGCCAGAGCTGCGTAGCCGTCGAGACGGGCAAGGAGACCTTGTTCTTCGACCTCGGAAGCGGGGCGGTACGCGGGATGCTTCACGCCGGGCTCGATCCTTTCGCCGTTGACCGCATCTTCTTCACCCACTTCCACCCGGACCATACCGTCGACGTCGTCCCGCTCCTCTTCGCCATAAAGTACGGTGCCGAGCAGGAGCGCGAGAGGCCGCTAGCCCTCTACGGTCCCGAGCCCTTCGAGAGCTTCTTCGGCGGCATAACCAACGTCTGGGGAGATTGGATGCTCGGCGACTATCTGACACAAGTCCACGAGCTCTCCCACACCTGCTCCTCCCCCCTCGACCTCCCCAACCTCACTGTGAGTTGGGCCCCCGCTGAACACCGCCCCGAGAGCCTCGCTTACCGTCTGGAAGGAGAGAACGGCGCCTTTGTCTACACCGGCGACACCGAGTACGCGGAGACTATCGTGGAGCTCGCCCGGGGCGCCCATACCCTCCTCATCGAATGCTCCCTCCCCGACGACACTCCCGCCCCCGGGCATCTCACGCCGAGCGGGGTCGCAAGGATAGCCAGCGAAGCAGGCGTCGAACGGGCCGTCCTCACCCACGTCTACCCACAGGCAGATGCGTTGGACCTGGTGCAGGAAGTAGGTCGCGGATTCGAGGGCGAAGTGGTAGTGGCCGCGGACGGCACAAAGTTTAGCGTGTAGACATACAGGTGGTCGCCGCTTACAGGAAGGGCTCGCTCGGAGAGCTTTTGCTCAGTAGGGTCGATGAGCGTGGTTCCAGAGGCTGGTCACCCAAGAGCCTTCAAAGAATGCCGGGCTCTATCTCATCGAGAATTTAGGACAGTACTGCCAGAAACCCTCGTTGCCCTTCCCCTCTATCTCCACGACGAGGTCGGTGATCCCCTCGATTATGCGCCGCTTCTCTTCATCGTCCAGCACGCCGTCCACGTTCACGAATCCATCGGTCTTCTACTTTCCTCCTAGCAGCCACTCTTACCTTCCCTCTGCCCGTTTGCTCACCCTCTGGCGTAGCTCGCCTTTTTGGCCCACTCGCTGTCGGGGAATTCGTTCAGGAGCGGTTCCCAGCCCCCGGTGAGGTCGTCGCGGTCGCCGGTAACCTCGAAAGCAGCCACCGCCTTCCAGTAGAGCGCCTCCGGCTCGCGCTCCGGGTCTCCCGCGGTTCTCCCCAATGCCTCTTCGGCCAGCCCCGAGGCGGTCTCGTAGTCATGGCGGTCAATTGCGTCTTTCAGGCGCGCCAGCGACAGCTCTCCAACGAACCGCCGAGCGTCCAGATAACCCTGGCTGCGCCGGTGTTCGCGTTCTTCCGGGCCCTCGACGATAAGCGTCGGCGTCCAGCCGGAGTCGAAGCCCGCCTCGACCTCCGGCTCTTCGAGGGTGTTGAACCGCACCGGGACGAAGTGTCGCTCCAGGTAAGAGTTGGCAGCCCCGTCCGGGTAGGTCCGCTCGCCCATAGTCTTCGACCCGCCGCAGTGGTGGTGCCACAGGTAGATCAGGACGAGCTTTCCGTCGCGGTGAGCCTCTTGCCGGGCTTCTTCGAGCGAAGAGCGCCACATGATGTTCGGCGCGGAGCCTACGGGCTGTTCGGTGCTCCGCTCGCTCAACTCTCCGTCCTCTCTCTAGTGGGATTGGCTCCGGTCCAGCCAAGAGTAGGCGAGCCCGGTGACCGTAGCATAGACGACGTGGTGCAGGAGGTCCGTGACAGTCACCTTGAGCCGTACTTGAAGACGGGGACCGAGACGTTCAACGTTGGGAGGACGATCTGCTCTGAGCCCCAGACCAGCGCGAAGTGCGCCGAGGTGGCCGTGGGGCCGGAGAGCCCGGCCGAATCCAGGAGCCCCCGCACGCTACCCCAGGCCGTCCCGTAGCCCCAGTGGACCAGGTTAGAGAACCGGGCCTCAGCTCCTTCGTCCTCCGGCTCGATCCCCAGCACCTTCTCGGCAGCCTCTGCCGGGATCTGGCTCGCGCCGCGCCCGTTGGGCTTCATCTCCAGGGTGCTGGGCGGCCGTCCCGGCCAATCCCGCGCCTCTCGGCGAGGCGTGACGGCAGGTCGCACACGCGGTTGTGGACGGCGCCGCGGAGGCTACCGGGATAGTGCCTACTGTCCCGAGAGTCCGTCTCGGATCCTGTCCACCAGTCCTTTGTCCTGCTCGCCCGTCTGCGGTTCCGCGCCGAGCTGCTGGAGGATAGCGAGCTGGTCGGAGCTACCCCAGCGCTCGACGAGCTGGCCGTCGCGGAAGCGTCCGATCTGGACCCCCCGCGCTGTTATCTGCCGTCCGGTGGGAGCTATACCGAGGAACTCGCCTTCGTGCGTGCCGGTTATCGTGTAGGCGAGCGCCACGTCATCGTCTGTGGCGGTCATGTGCTCCGGCGTGACCTCGAGGTCCGGAAAAGCGGTGCGCAGAGTCTGGAACATGTCCTTGAAGCCCTCCGGGCCGGGTCCCTGCTCGGGTGCAGGGTCATGGTCCACCACGTCGGAGGCCACGACCTCGTCGAAGACATCGAAGTTACCGCTGTTGACGCCCTCCGCAAACTTCTCCTGGGCAGCGATGTTCTGGTCGCGTGACATAGATCTTTCCCTTTCGTTGTGGGCATTCTGGCCGGAGGGTGGGCTATACAGCATCCGCCCTCCTCTTGCATACTGCGTTACGGCTTGAGACCGACCGAGTCCGGACATCCCTTATGTATCTGATTACCCGGATGGAGAGGGGTACAAACTGGTTTCGCGGGCCGTCCGGCCGAGAATGGTCCGAAGTATGCAGTCGGGCTGCACAGCGAGCGCCGCGTACCGCACAGATCATTTCCTTGTGTTGACTCGTCATGATCGAGTCCGGAGCATTCAGGACGTCTCTTGCTGAATAAACCCGGCAAATGAGGCGCTTGGCGGACGATCCCGTCCAAATGCTACCCAAACTCCACAGACCGCTGCTACTTATATGACAGATCCTGTATCAGCAACCAATTTCGGGCATCGTCCAGGTCCGGCAGGGGACTGGCAAACACGCCGCCCCACCGCTCGTAGAGCAGTGGGGACATACGGACGTGGCTTGAGAGCTACCGGGTCAGCCGGTGAGCTCGGCTATCTCCTCGTCGGTGAGGCGCAGGTCGGTGGCGGCGACATTCTCTTCGAGGTGTTCGACA